>NZ_JXIS01000135.1:0-48299 GCF_000836715.1 Bacillus sp. L_1B0_5
TGAAAATCATCTATTAGCACACGATGCAGTTCATGACGTAGCAATTGTATCTATGCCTGACGATTATTTAGGTGAACGCACCTGTGCTTTTGTTATAGCTCGCGGACAAGTTCCGGCAGTAAGTGAATTAAAAATGTTTTTAAGAGAACGTGGTATCGCGGCTTATAAAATTCCAGATCGAATTGAATTTATTGAATCATTCCCGCAAACAGGAGTCGGAAAAGTCAGCAAAAAAGAACTACGTAAAGTCATTGCTGAAAAACTAATTATAGTAAAACAATAATAAAAACCGGAAGGAAGTGATTAGATGGCTATCCCATCTATTTCAGTATATAAAATGCCAATTGAATCAGAACTACCAAAAAATAAAGTGAATTGGACACCAGATCCGAAACGTGCGGTACTTTTAATTCATGACATGCAAGAATATTTTCTTGATGCATATAGCGATAAAGAATCACCAAAAGTAGAACTTATTTCAAATATTAAAATGATAAGAGAAAAATGTAAGGAACTTGGTATACCAGTTGTTTATACAGCACAACCTGGTGGGCAAACGTTAGAACAACGAGGTTTATTACAAGACTTTTGGGGTGACGGTATTCCTGCTGGACCAGATAAAAAGAAAATTGTTGATGAACTTACTCCTGATGAAGATGATATATTCCTAACAAAATGGAGATATAGTGCATTTAAAAAGACAAATCTATTAGAAATTTTAAATGAACAAGGAAGAGATCAACTCATTATTTGCGGTATTTATGCGCATATTGGCTGTCTTTTAACAGCTTGTGAAGCATTTATGGATGGTATAGAGCCGTTCTTTGTAGCAGATGCAGTTGCTGATTTTTCACTAGAGCATCATAAACAAGCATTGGAGTATGCATCTAATAGATGTGCAGTAACGACATCAACAAACCTACTGTTAAAAGATTTACAAAGTGTAAAAGGTGATGAGAGTGAAGGAATCACTATACAGGAAGTGCATGAACTAGTTGCACAACTACTTCGTGAGCCAGTAGAGAGTATTGATATTGATGAGGACTTATTAAATAGAGGGCTTGATTCGGTCAGAATTATGAGTTTAGTAGAGAAATGGCGTCGTGAAGGGAAAGAAATCACTTTTGCAGATTTAGCAGAACGTCCAACTGTTACAGGTTGGTACAGTTTACTATCTTCACAAACAGCACAGGTGCTGTAACAAATAGACTACATAATAAAGGGGTAGTAAAGAATGCCTAACAGTCAAAAGATTCGTCATTCGTTATCATCTGCGCAGTCTGGTATGTGGTTTGCGCAACAATTAGATCCGCTTAATCCGATATATAATACTGGGGAATATGTAGAAATAAATGGAAATATTCATCAAGACATTTTTGAATTAGCTGTACGTAAAGTTGTAATGGAAGCAGAGGCACTTCACGTTCGCTTCGAAGAGGATGAAATTGGCCCATGGCAAGTTGTTGAAGAATCACAGTTTCATATGCATTTTATTGACGTTCGTAAAGAAGAAAACCCTGAAGAAGCTGCTAAAGTATGGATGAAAAATGATTTATCTATACCAGTCAATTTGAAAAAAGATATATTATTTACTGAAGCACTTATTCAAGTTGAAAATAATCGTTTCTTTTGGTATCAGCGCATCCATCACATTGTGATGGATGGCTATGGATTTTCACTTCTTAGCCAAAAGGTAGCGAATGAGTATACATCACTTATAGAAGAAACAAACAAGAGTCAAAAGCCATTTGGTTCTCTTGCAAAAGTCGTGCAAGAAGATATTGAGTATCGTGAGTCTAAACAATTTCAGGAAAATCGTACTTTTTGGTTAGAAAAGTTTGCGGATGCCCCAGAAGTTGTAAGTTTGGCAGAACGAGCACCGAGAACATCAAATGGATTTTCACGAGAAACAGCTTATTTATCTAGTTCTAGCACGAAAACTTTACTAGAAGATATCAATATTTCGTTAACAAGTTGGCCGGAATTCATTGTCGCTGTAACAAGTATTTATATGCATAAATTAACAGGTGAAAATGATATTGTTTTAGGTTTACCGATGATGGGACGTCTAGGTTCTGTATCTATTCATACACCAAGTATGGTAATGAATTTAGTTCCACTTCGTATTACAGTAACTCCAAATATAACTCTTGCGGAATTATTGCAGCAAGTTTCTAAAGAAATTCGAGATGTACGTCACCATCATAAATACCGTCATGAGGAATTAAGAAGAGACTTAAAGTTACTAGGTGAAAATCAAAGGTTGTTTGGACCGTTAGTGAATGTTATGCCTTTTGATTACGGGCTTAATTTTGCTGGAAATCGTGGTATTACACATAACTTATCAGCAGGACCTGTAGATGATTTATCGATAAATGTATATAAACGTTTTGATCAAAATGAGCTAATGATTCATTTTGATGCGAATCCCGAAGTATATAATGGCGCAGAGCTAGCATTGCATAAAGAAAGATTTATGAATCTATTTGAATTAGTAATAAATAATTATGAGAAAAACGAGTCGATTGGAAAAATAAACATTACTCTGCCTGAAGAAAATCATAAAGTTTTATTGGAATGGAATGAAACGAAGGAAGATGATGAGTTAATTAGTCTACCTATATCATTTGAAAAACAAGTGCAAAAAAATCCAAATAAACTAGCGATTACTTGTGACGGTGTAAACCTTACGTATAAAGAGCTAAATGAACGAGCGAATGAACTAGCACATTATTTAGTAGAAGAAGGAATACGACCAAATCAGTTTGTAGCTTTAGTATTCCCTAGATCAATAGAAATGGTAGTTAGTATGCTAGCAGTCGTAAAGGCTGGTGCAGCGTATTTACCAATAGATCCAGAATACCCAGCAGAAAGAGTTAATTATATAGTAAATGATGCAAAACCAGTTTGTATCATAACACATTCATCTGTTTCATCTAAGTTAGTTATAGAAAATGATATGAAAAAAATTGTATTAGATGATGAAGAAACGAAAATAGCGTTACATACATATTCTCGTATGAATATAGCATGTAAGAATGATGTATCACTTTTAAACCCAGCCTATACAATATATACTTCAGGCTCAACAGGAAACCCAAAAGGTGTAATTGTTCCTATGAGAGGTTTAAGTAACTTTTTAATGGCTATGCAACAAAAGTTTTCATTAAATGAAAATGATCATTTATTAGCAGTTACAACGTTTGCGTTTGATATTTCTGCTCTAGAAATTTATTTACCTCTTATTAGTGGTGCAAGTTTAACAATTGCGCAAAAAGAAGACATACAAGAGCCATCAGCATTAACGACACTTTTACAAGAAGAAAGAGTGACCATTATGCAGGCTACACCGACGCTTTGGCAGGCGTTAGTAACTGATTATCCAGAAAAGCTACAAGGGCTAAACATACTAGTTGGTGGTGAAGCTCTTCCAGCGCATTTAGCAAATAAATTAAAAGAATTAGGTTGCTCAATAACTAATTTATATGGACCAACTGAAACGACGATTTGGTCTACTTTCATGAACATTGATGAAGGTGAAAAGGGTATACCTCCTATTGGAAAGCCAATTTGCAACACAGAAGTGTATGTATTGGATGCAGGGTTACAACCAGTTCCACCTGGAGTTATTGGGGAATTATATATTGCAGGGGAAGGACTTGCAAGCGGATATTTAGGAAAACCTGAGTTAACAGCTGAACGGTTTGTTGCAAATCCTTATGGAGAATCAGGGAAGCGCATGTACCGTACAGGAGATCTTGTGAAATGGCGTAGTGATGGTGCGTTAGAGTACATTAGTCGCGCAGATCATCAAATTAAAATTCGTGGATTCAGAATTGAATTAGCTGAAATTGAAACGGTATTACAACGACATGAAAATATTCAACAAGCGGTAGTAATGGTACGAGAAGATCGTCCCAATGATAAACGCATCATTGCGTATATCGTTGCAGAAGAAAAGGAACCGATTAATCTTTCAGAAATTCGTTCTTATGTTTCAGAAAGTTTAGCGAATTATATGATACCATCGGCATTTGTTGTGCTAGAAGAATTACCATTAACGCCAAATGGTAAGGTTGACAGAAAGAAATTACCTGCTCCTGATTTTAATGGAATGAACAATGAGAGGGTTGCTAGAAATCCGAAAGAAGAAATATTATGTGATTTATTTGCAGAAGTACTTGGTGTTTCTCGAATTAGCATTGATGATAATTTCTTTGAAATGGGTGGACATTCACTTCTCGCATCTCGTTTAATGGCAAGAATTCGTGAAACGTTAAGTGTGGAATTAGGAATTGGGAAACTATTTGAATCACCAACTGTTGCCGAACTGGCGAAACAATTAAACCATGCAAAAAGTGCAAGACCAGCTATTCAGAAAGCAAGTAGGCCAAATGAAATTCCACTTTCATTTGCACAGCGCAGGTTATGGTTCTTAAATTGTTTAGAAGGTCCAAGTCCTACTTATAATATTCCGCTAGTCATTCGTATGAATGGAATATTGAATCGGGAAGCATTACAAGGTGCTTTTTATGATGTAGTTGAGAAACATGAAACACTTAGAACAATTTTCCCTAACGTATTAGGTAGTTCCTATCAGAAAATTTTAGATATGGAAAACTTAAATCTAGAAATGGTAATAACTAATACATGTAAAGATGAATTAGAAAGTGTACTTTCAAAGGCGGTAAGATATAGTTTTAACCTCGATATTGAGCCGGCAGTTCGTTTGCAACTTTTTACAGTGAGTGAAACCGAACATGTATTATTAATTCTATTGCATCATATTGTAGGTGATGGCTGGTCATTACAGCCGTTAACGAGAGATTTTACAGCGGCGTATAAAGCACGATGTCAAGGTGACAGAGTTCAGCTGGAGACACTACCCGTTCAATACGCAGATTATGCACTTTGGCAACAGCAATTGCTAGGTGATGAAACGACACCAGAGAGTCTTATTTCAACACAATTAGATTTTTGGAAAGAAGAACTTAAAGGTTTACCAGACCAAATGGAGTTACCTACAGATTTCCAGCGTCCAATTGAGACGAGTTACCGCGGGGAAACAATTTATTTTCATATAGATGAAGGTATGCATAGTAGGTTAGTAGAGCTTGCACGTAAAAATGGAGTTAGTTTGTTTATGGTATTGCAAGCAGGGCTTAGTGCACTATTTACAAGATTAGGTGCAGGAACTGATATACCAATTGGAAGTCCGATTGCTGGAAGAAATGATGATGTACTTTCAGATATTGTTGGTTTATTTGTAAATACATTAGTGTTACGTACAAATACTTCAGGAGATCCAAGTTTTAAAGAATTATTAAATAGAGTGAAGCAGGTAAATCTTGCAGCTTATGAAAATCAAGATGTTCCATTTGAAAGGCTTGTTGAAGTGTTAAATCCAGTACGTACTCGAAACAGCCACCCGTTGTTTCAAGTTATGTTAGCTTTTCAAAATACACCAGAAGCAACGTTTCATGCACCAGATTTAGAAGCGAGCCTTGAAATTCAAAGCGTTGGTTCTGCAAAATTTGATTTAACATTTGAAATTAGTGAGAGTAACGGGGTTGATGGTACTCCGAACGGTTTACATGGATTACTAGAGTTTAGTACCGATTTATATAAACGTGAAACGGTTCAAAAACTAATAGAACGATTCATTTTGTTATTAGATGATGCAGCTACAAATCCGGATCAATCAATTGGCAGATTAGAAATATTAACTGTAGCAGAGAAAAATACAGTGTTAGAAAAGTGGAATGGTGGTTTTCAAATTGTACCAGAGATGACATTGCCACAATTGTTTGAAAAGCAGGCTCATATAAATCCAAATTCTATAGCTGTTGTCTTTGAAGATAAGAAATTAACTTATGAAGAGTTAAATAGAAAAGCAAATAAAATAGCTCGATTCCTAATAGCAAAAGGGATTGGTCCTGATCAACTCGTTGCTTTAGCGATGCCAAGATCATTAAACATGGTTGTAAGCTTATTAGCTGTTCTTAAAGCTGGTGCTGGATACCTTCCGTTAGATCCAGATTACCCAGCAGACCGCATTTCATTTATGCTACACGATGCGAAACCATCATGTGTTTTAACGAATTCAGAAGTGGAAATTGAATGTGATGAGGCACTAAAAGTTTTAGTTGATGATGTGAAAGTAATAGCAGAAGTTGAGAAATATAGTGATGACAATATTGATGAAGTGGAACGAATTAAGCCATTATCTCCATCACATATTGCTTACGTTATTTATACGTCAGGCTCAACGGGTAGACCGAAAGGCGTTATGATACCTCATCAAAATGTAGTAAGACTTTTAGGAGCAACTGATCATTGGTTCCAGTTTGACGGAAACGATGTTTGGACGATGTTCCATTCATACGCTTTTGATTTCTCGGTTTGGGAAATTTGGGGACCTTTATTATACGGAGGGCGTTTAGTTGTAGTGCCACATACTGTAAGTCGCTCACCGAAAGAATTTTTACAGCTTCTTGTTAAAGAAAAGGTTACGGTTTTAAACCAAACTCCATCAGCGTTCTATCAATTGATGCAAGCAGATCGTGAAAATGAAGAGATTGGCCAAAAATTATCTTTACGATATGTTGTTTTTGGAGGAGAAGCACTTGAGCTAAGTCGCTTAGAAGATTGGTATAGTCGACATCCTCATAACGCACCAAAGCTTATTAATATGTACGGTATTACGGAGACGACAGTACATGTTAGTTATATTGAATTAGATGAAACTATCGTCTCTTTACGAGCAAATAGTTTAATTGGGTGCAGTATACCTGACCTTAAAGTGTATGTGTTAGACAACTATTTACAACCAGTGCCACCTGGAGTAGTTGGAGAAATGTATGTTGCAGGTGCAGGGCTTGCGCGTGGATATTTAGGAAGAGCAGGATTAACGGCTGAACGCTTTATCGCAGATCCATTTGGAAAGCCAGGTACAAGAATGTATCGTACAGGAGACTTAGCTCGCTGGCGTAAAGATGGGACGCTAGATTATATAGGACGTGCAGATCATCAAATAAAAATTCGTGGATTCCGAATTGAATTAGGAGAAATAGAAGCAGTCATAATGAAGCACCCTAAAGTTGAGCAAGTAGCCGTTATTGTACGGGAAGATCAGCCAGGGGATAAACGGTTAGTTTCTTATATCGTTGCATCAAATAATGAAGCGATTGATACGAATGAAATGCGTCAGTTTGCTAGTGGTAGTTTACCAGATTATATGGTTCCATACGCTTTTGTAGTAGTAAATGAGTTACCTTTAACTCCAAACGGTAAGTTAGATAGAAAGGCATTGCCAGCTCCAGAATTTATTGCATCATCTTCTAGTCGTGGTCCAAGAACACCGCAAGAAGAAATGTTATGTGACTTGTTTACAGAAGTGCTAAGTGTACCTCAAATTGGAATTGATGACGGATTCTTTGATCTTGGTGGCCATTCACTCCTTGCAGTGCAGCTTATGAGCCGAATTAAAGAGGCGCTTGGAGTGGAACTAAACATTGGTACTTTATTTGCAGCACCGACTGTTGCAGGGTTAGCTGAAAGACTTGAGATGGGGAATGGTCAAAGTGCACTTGATGTGTTGCTTCCATTACGAGCAAGCGGGGATCAATTACCACTATTTTGTGTACATCCAGCAGGTGGATTAAGTTGGTGCTATGCAGGACTTATGAAATCTTTAGGAACAGATTATCCAATCTATGGTGTACAAGCACGTGGTATCGCTAAAAATGAAGAACTTCCAAAAAGTTTAGAGGAGATGGCGGCGGATTACTTGAAACACGTTCGTGAAGTACAGCCTCATGGACCATATCGTTTATTAGGTTGGTCGCTTGGAGGAAATGTTGTGCATGCAATGGCGGCGCAACTACAAAATGAAGGGGAAGAAGTAGAATTACTCGTTATGCTTGATTCTTATCCTGGACACTTCTTACCGAATACGGAAGCGCCTACTGAAGAGGAAGCGTTAATCGCATTACTCGCTTTAGGAGGATATGACCCAGATAACATGGATGGTAAACCACTTACAATGGAAAGTGCAGTTGAAATCCTTCGTAAAGATGGAAGTGCATTAGCAAGTCTTGAAGAAGAGACTATATTGAACTTGAAAGAAACATATGTAAATTCAGTAGGGTTGTTAGGGAAATATGTACCGAAAGTTTATAACGGAGACATCTTATTCTTTAGATCTACTGTTATACCAGACTGGTTTGATCCTATTTCTCCAAATACGTGGCTAAATTATTTAGATGGGCAAATTGTGCAGCATGATATTGACTGTAGACATAAAGATTTATGTCAGCCAGGTCCACTTACGGAAATTGGACAAGTATTAGCGAAATATTTGCAGAATAAGAAAGGGGTAAGTAGAGTATGACGAATCCATTTGAAAATGATAATTACACATATAAAGTATTAATAAATGAGGAGGGCCAGTATTCTCTCTGGCCTGCTTTTCTCGATGTACCTATTGGCTGGAGTGTCGTATATGAAGAAGCTAGTAGGCAGAGTTGCTTAGAATATGTTGAATATAACTGGAAAGATTTGAATCCAAAAAGTAATCAAGTTCGTGAAAAAACATTAGCAGGAAAACAATAATGAAAGCAAAACTAAATCCAAAAGTAGTCGTAAGTATCGTTTATATAACTGCGATGTTTATGGCTGCGATGGATGCAACGATTGTAAATGTAGCACTACAAACGATAAGTAAAGAACTGCAAGTACCTCCATCTGCAATGGGGACGGTTAATGTTGGGTATTTAGTTAGTTTAGCTGTTTTCCTTCCGATTTCTGGTTGGTTAGGAGATCGATTTGGTACGAAAAGAGTATTTTTAATTGCTCTTTTCGTATTTACAATTGCCTCTGCTTTATGCGGAATGGCTAACGATATTACTTCATTGAATATTTTCCGTATTATTCAAGGTGCTGGTGGAGGGCTTTTAACACCGGTCGGAATGGCGATGTTATTTCGAACATTTTCACCAGAGGAAAGACCGAAGATTTCTCGGTTCATTGTACTTCCAATTGCTGTAGCACCAGCAATTGGTCCTATCATCGGTGGTTTCTTTGTAGATCAAATGTCTTGGCGTTGGGCATTTTATATTAATCTACCGTTTGGAATCGTTGCATTGCTCTTTGGACTTCTATTTTTAGCAGAGCATGTTGAAAAATCAGCTGGTCGCTTTGATTCTCTCGGCTTTATTTTATCAGCACCAGGATTTGCGATGCTCATATATGCACTCAGCCAGGGACCATCAAAAGGGTGGATTTCTCCAGAAATTATGAGTACTGGGATAGCTGGGGTTGTATTCATTACATTGTTTATAATCGTAGAACTGAAAGTAAAGCAACCAATGTTAGATTTACGCTTATTAAAAGAACCAGTCTTTAGAAAGATGAGCCTTATATCATTATTTTCATCAGCTGGTTTACTAGGAATGTTATTTGTTTTTCCACTTATGTATCAAAATGTGATAGGAGTTTCCGCGCTAGAATCAGGACTTACGACATTTCCAGAGGCGATTGGATTAATGATTTCTTCACAAATTGTGCCATGGTCATATAAGAAATTAGGAGCTCGAAAGGTAATTTCTATAGGATTAATTTGTACGGCGATTATCTTTGTTTTATTAAGTTTTGTAAATCACGATACGAATCCGTGGCAAATTCGGGCATTATTGTTTGGTATCGGTATTTTCTTAGGTCAATCTGTCGGTGCGGTTCAATTTTCTGCCTTTAACAATATCACGCCGCCTTCCATGGGGAGAGCGACTACTATATTCAATGTGCAAAATCGATTAGGTTCAGCGATAGGAGTAGCTGTTTTAGCTAGTATACTAGCTGGTTTTGGAAGTAATAACGTTCAATCCGATTTTTTACCATATCAAGCAGCATTAATTGGATCAGCAATATTTTTGCTCATAGCACTACTATTTTCTTTACGTATTTCCGATAAAGAGGTAATGTCAAATAAGAAAGAAAAAACATTATCTGTATCAAAAAAAGAGAAAGCACTCGTCAATGAATAACAATATACGTATGCTTTTTTATGAAAATTGATATTCGTTGAATAAAGGAGAGTTTACATGATAGAAAGTAAAGTTGCAGATTCTGTTCCAACTTTGAATGAGAATGATTGTCAAATATGGTGGGCAAGAATTTCAGATTTACAATCATGGCATTACAATTTACTAAATGATATAGAGCGAGAGAAAGCAAATTCGTATCATCATTCGGCAGATCGAGCTCGTTTTATAATAGGTTGCGTAATTAGTAGATTAGTTCTCGGCAAGATACTTTCTATGTCACCAGTCCAAGTACCAATTGATCGAATGTGCTCCGTATGTAAATTGCAACATGGTAGACCACAATTACCAGAAGGTATGCCGCAATTATCTGTTTCGCATTCAGGTGAGTGGGTTGTCGTTGCATTTACAAAATCTGCACCTGTTGGCATAGATGTAGAACAAATGAATCCAAATGTAGATGTTGTGAAAATGGCAGAAGGTGTATTAACAGACATTGAAATAGCGCAAGTTATGAAACTACCAAATGAACAGAAAATAGAAGGTTTTTTAACATATTGGACTCGAAAAGAAGCGGTGCTGAAAGCGACAGGCGAAGGACTATTGATTCCACCAGTACATATTACAGTATCAGCTCCAAATAATCCTCCAAAATTGTTAGTTTTTAAGGATAAGCAAGAGTTGGCAGATAATACAATGATGGAAGATGTAAGACCTAGTTTAGATTATATGGCTTCTGTTGCAGTATTCAGTAAGGAAGTGACTGAAATTACGCAATTAGACGCGGTAGCACTTTTAAATCTTAAATAAAAAAATTATAGAAGAGGTGTTCCTCATGTTAGTGGCGGAAAATAGAAAGAATGAATTCACTTATAACATACAAGCAATTAAAAATATTTTATTTTCTGGAGATACATCATCCATTCATGCTTTAGAAAAGCTTTTAAATGATACAGTTCAGTTTGATGTTCTTGAACAAGAGGCACTTGGTAGACAGTACATTCCGAAAGAAGCAAAGAATTTCTTTGATAAAGATGGAACATTTCTTTACCGTGTATCTAATGTTAGTTATAAAGGCAAGGTGTTATCTGAAAATCTAATTTTTGCAGACACTTCGTTTTTACCAGACGCAATAAAGAGTGAATTAGAGAGTGGAAATATTCCTGTTGAAAAGCTTATAGAAAAGATGGAAGTAAGAAGAAACGTATTATATGAAGGATATCAGCCATCTGGAAATATTATCGAATTGTTTGATGGATGTTCTGTTACAGCGAATGTGTATCCAACTAGAAAGTATCAAATTGTAAGTAACTGCAAATGTGTATTTTATATTTGTGAAGTGTATCATGCAGAGAATATAGAGCAATTGCTTAAATAAAAACAAGAAACCAGCCTATAAAATGGCTGGTTTCTTGTTTATTTAACAGCTTCTTTTAATTCTTTACCTGCTTTAAATGCAGGAACTTTACCAGCTGCGATTTGAATTTCTTCGCCAGTTTGCGGATTACGTCCTGTACGAGCAGATCTTTCGCGCACTTCAAAAGTTCCAAATCCGATTAATTGAACTTTATCGCCAGATTGTAATGCATTAGCAATTGTGTCAAATACGGATTGTACAGCTGCAGAAGCGTCCTTTTGAGAAATATCAGCTGATTGTGCTACGTTTTTAATTAATTCTGTTTTGTTCATGTTTTCACCTCATAAAAAAATTTTTGGAATGAATGTTTTAGTATAATAGATAGTAAAGATAAAGCTATCACTATGATTAGAAATAATACTATATAATTATGTTAATTTCGTTGCAAGAGACTGAATCCCTTCTATTATTTGGGGATTAATTAAGAATCGATGCATATAAAAAGCTTTAGTATGAGGATGAGGGGGAGTATACGAATGATTTTTCGTGAAAAAAATGAGAAGGAAAGTATATTAATTCGTCAACATGATCATGGTTTTTTAGCTGGAGAGATTGCAAAGCATATAAAAGAAGACTTCTTTGAAGGTAAAACATATTTAAAAGAAACAGTTGATGCAATATATGAGCATGACAGAGGATGGATAGAGCTAGATAAAGTACCAATTTTAAATGATGCTAAAAATATTCCATATACATTTATGGATTGTCCAAGCCCATTACGTTTTGTTTTTTATACGATTGGCTTGAATGAAATTGAAAATTCTAATCCATACGGGGCATTGCTTTGCAGTAAACATTTTTTATCATTTCCACTAAACGAGGAAGATGAAGAGATGATGTCATTTTATAAACATGAATTAGAACGACAAAAAAGAATTTTGAAAACGTTAACAAAGGAACAGTTTGCGATGTTTGATAAACATTATAGATTATTAAAGTTTTGTGATGAACTTTCTTTATACGTATGTATGAATAAGCCTGGTGTAAAAAAGAAAGATGAAATTGATTTATTTAAAGATGGTTTTGAAGGAACAGAAATGTTTAATAGTAAGGATGAGAAACTTATTCAAGCTGAATGGGTGGACGAGGAAACAATTCGGATTACACCATTTCCATTTCAAACGGAATTTCATACGTATGTAAAATATAAAACGATAAATAAACATGAAACGAAAGAAAAAGGGATTGCAAAGGTTGATAGAGAATCGGAAACGAAGAAACAAATTATTCGTTTCATACAATAGGGAGGTAATATAAATTGAAAGATTATATATTAAAACAGTTTGATTACCATGCTTGGGCTAATACTAGATTATTCAATCGATTAAAAGAGTTACCAAACTATGAGACAATTTTTAATGAGCAGATACAGAGTGTATTCCCATCCATTAAGGATACTTTTGTGCATATTTATATTACAGATCAAGTGTGGTTACACATATTGCATGGTAAAAGTATGAATGAAGCAATACAAGACCGAGAAAATTTACGAAAACAAATTGAAACTAAATCGTTACATGAATTAGAAAAAATGTTTGAAAACATGGCAAATCAATATAAAGACTTTTTAATTACAATACAAGACGTGAATGCTGTATTTGTTATTGAGAACCCATATGCAGAGGCATTAGAAACTTCAATTTTAGAGTTAGTACAACATGTCGTAAATCATGGTACATATCATAGAGGAAATATAACAGCGATGATCCGTCAACTTGGTCATTCGTCGACAATGATGGATTTTGTACTGTATTTACATATGGTTAAAAAGCAGGGAGAGTAATATAGTTTGTAAGAAGGAGAGGCTTTAATTATAGAAGTCTCTCCTTCTATTTTATTCCACATTCATGGTAGATCGACTGATTAAAGTTTTCTTAAGAAGCTTTATTTTCTTGTAATTGCTTAGCGTATTGTACAGCCTTAAGTGCATTGACTCTACCATTTTTCCAGTACGTACCTGTACCACTAATTTTATCAGAAGTTGACTCAATAATTTGGCGGATTTGTGTATTGCTATATCCTTGATTTGCTAAAAGGGCAGCGACTCCTGCAACATGAGGTGTTGCCATAGATGTACCACTTAATGATTGATACGTGCTTCCTTTATATGTGGAATATATATTTGAACCTGGTGCTGCAACATCTACCCAGCTACCATAAGTAGAAAATGAAGATTTCTTATCTGCTTGATCTGTAGAAGCAACTGCAATCACTTCGCTGTAATAAGCAGGGTAATTAGCTTTTGTATTTCCAGCATTTCCAGCAGCTGCAACTATAACAGAGCCTTTATTCCATGCATATTGAACGGCTTGTTGTAATGCAGTACCACCATTTGGAGCTCCTAAACTTAAACTAATTACTTTTGCACCTGAATCAGCAGCTTCTCGAATACCTTGCGCTACAGCATCAAGAGTACCACTTCCTTGATTATCTAATACGCGGACAGCATAAATTGAAGTTTGTGGGGCAACACCAGCAATTCCGACACTGTTATTCGTAAGTGCTCCAGTAATTCCAGCGCAATGTGTACCATGACCATTACCATCATCAGATGTATTGTCATTATCAACATAATCATGCCCGTAAATTACTTTTGAAGCCAAATCAGGATGTGAACCTTGAACTCCTGTATCAATAATAGCTACTTTTACACCAGGATCACTTCGTTGGCTATCCCAAGCTTGTGGAGCTTGAATTTTTTGTAATCCGTATTGATTGTTAAAATATGGGTCGTTTGGAGTCCAAAAGGCGTGAACGTAATAATTCGGTTCTGCATATTCTACATCTGGATTATTTTTATAACTCTTTATTTTTTCTTTTACAGTACCTTTTGAAAATTGAACGACTTCAAAACCTAGTTTATCATCTTTAGATAAGACATTAGCTCCGACAGATTTATGAAAAGATTGCACATTACTTAAAGATGCATTTTGCTTGAACTTAACGATTAATTGGTTAGGAACGTAATCAGTAGATGATGTTTCAGCGCTTGAAGTATTCGTGTTAAAGAAGAAACCACCAATGATAAATGATAAAACTGATAGGAAAACAATGATTTTGTTTTTCAAAAGATTTTTCCTCCCTTTTCTTGGATGAGTTTTTCAGCGACACTTTAATGTCGCATTCCTTTTCAACTATATAGTTAGACCATACGATTTATGACATTTATGTGAAAAACTTTTGGAGGAATAAAAAGGAGTAAACATTGATATAAATATATTTTTAATGATAGTAATTAAGTAAAAGAGGGGATGAAAAAAGGAATGCTCATCATGTATGAGTCATTCCTTTTTTCATAGATTAACTTGCCTGTTTTTTATTATTTTCTTTCAATTTCTCTGCTTGTAAAAAGCGATTCGTTTCAGCAACAACAATACTACTTAATCCAATTAGACCAATTAAGTTTGGAATGGCCATAAGTCCATTTGCAATATCAGCAAATGTCCATACGATTCCTAGCTTTAAATTAGCACCAATTGCAATCATGACGATAAAGATTGCTTTATAATATTTAACAGCACTTTCTCCGAATAAATAAGCTACACATTTTTCTCCATAATACGACCAGCCTAAAATAGTAGAGTAGGCAAATAAAATAATTGCGATACCGAGAATCATACTACCAGCAGTACCAAATACAGATTGGAATGCAAGTGTTGTAGCTTCAACGCCTGTTTTACCAGATTTCCAAGCACCTGTAGTAATTAATACTAGTCCTGTAATTGTACATACAATAAACGTATCTAGAAAAGTACCAGTCATTGAAACTAAAGCTTGCTTTGCAGGTGAATCAGTTTTTGCAGCCGCCGCAGCAATTGGTGCACTCCCTAAACCAGCTTCGTTCGCAAATACACCACGCGCCATTCCGATTTGAATAGCTGATGCAACTGTTGCCCCAATAAAACCACCAGCAGCTGCTGTACCATTAAATGCACCAGAAAAAATAAGTGAAAATGCTTCTGGAATTTGGTCGTAGTGATAGAAAATAATTATAAGACCAGCAATTATATAAAAGAAAGCTTTAATAGGAACGACATATCCCGTCACTTTCCCGATTTTTTTTACACCGCCTAAAATAACAATTGCGATTAAAAATGCCATTAGTATACCAGTTAAAGCAGGAGGGAAAGAGAAATTAATTCGCATTGCCTCTGCAACTGAATTAGATTGCACCATATTACCAATACCGAAAGAAGCAGTTGTACCGAATATAGCGAATAATACTGCCAGCCATTTCTTACCTAAACCACGTTCTAAATAATACATTGGTCCACCTGAATATTCACCATTTTCATTACTAACACGGTATTTCACTGCAAGTATTGCTTCAGCATACTTTGTTGCCATACCGAACAATGCGGTAATCCACATCCAAAATATTGCACCAGGTCCACCTATAGTAACAGCTGTTGCAACACCAGCGATATTTCCCATACCAATCGTTGCGGCCATTGCTGTCATAAGTGCTTGGAAGTGACTAATATCTCCAGAAGAAGAGGTATCTTCTGATTTTTTAAATGCTAGTTTGTGAGCGTATAATAGTTTACTAAACTGTAAACCTTTTAAACGCACTGTGAGAATGACACCAGTTCCAACGAGTAGCAACAAAGTTGGTAATCCCCACACGTATTGATTCAGTTGTTCTAATACTTTACTTACTGTCTCCATCTTTATTCTCCTTTTTTAGAAAAAATAAAAACCACTTCAAGTAAATGAAATGGTCTCTGGAGAAACAAGGGATAGAAAAATAAACCGATACAATCGGCTTTTTCTTTCGCTTGTCTCTGTCCTTTTACCTGAGAGATTATCCGCTAAAGTAGCGGATTTGCTCCTTCGGTGCTCGTTTTCCTCCGCGCTATATAAAAGCGAGAGGGAGTCTCTCCAGAGATTCGTCCCCATGCAGTTCTACTTGTAACCAAGACCTGAGAGTTTCAAAGTTGGTATAACAACTTTTTGCCCCGTCGGTAGATCAATAGACCTTCTCCTGAATGGTTCATCCGAATTATAAAATTTACAAACACATTGATTGTAAATCAATAAAAACATTATAGACATACAAATTGTGAATTGCAATCATTTTTTATTTTAAAATAGTAAATAGTTTTATTTTTTTGTAAGTCCTAATTTATCTTCAACTTCATTTAAAGTAGATAAAGCGATGACAATATGTTGATCCGCAAGTCCTAAAGCTTGTTTTGTTTTTTCAATAGTTTCATTGGTTGGAGTAGAGTTATTTGCTCCGTCTATAATCAAATTTGCTGCATCTTTCATGAAGTTTGATGCGGATTTAAACTGGGTTGTGAATTGAATTAGTTGTTTTTGTATATCTATATTTGTTATGTTTTCTTTAATTTTAAGCGTGTCTATTTCGTTCATAATTGTTTCATACCGCTTGGAAACAGCATTCATTGTAATTAATAGTTTATTTCGATCTACTGAATCTCCATTCGTGTTAATCTCTTCCCAGGCAGGCAACCAATCTTTTTCGATGATGTTATTATAAGTAGTAGTCAATTCATTAATTTTAGGTTGTAATTTCGTTTTGAAAGTTTTTGTATCCGCTGTTTCTACAGGTGCTTTTTCGTTGTTATTTTTAACATTAGTAACGTAGAAAATTGTACCGAAAATGATGAAAATAGAAATAATAACTGTCCATTTAGTAAAAAATAATTTCTGCAATATGTAACGCCTCCAAAATTTAAAAACTTATAATTATAATATATAACAATAATGTTGTTTGAAGTAGAGAAAATAGGTTAGAAATGATTTAAATTATATCTTTTCTATACATAAATAATTAAAGTTAGTAAAATGATGAAAGTTATATGTGAGAAAAGAGGGTTTTTAGTGAAAATGAATAGAAGAAAACTAGTTTCAAATATTTCAATGGCTATGTTATTAGTTGGTTTAATTGCATTCATATTTATGAATAAAGAATCTAAAATTAAAGGTTTTCCAGTACCAATGTCAGCAATTCATATTAACGATGATAAGGAAGAGGACTATCAATATATAAGTGTAATACCTATTACAAAAGCAAATGGATGGGAGAACTTAGGGGAAAACGGGCATACTGTTAGTTTTAAAAAAGGGGAGCGGAAGGTAACTGTATTACATTATCCAGGAGAAATTACGTATTCTATATTTGAAAAATAATTGATGATAAAAAAGATAGGGAGTAGATGATATTGTAGGATTGTTTACTTCCTATCTTTTTTAGTTTTTAATTCTGAATTGTTTGAATTAAAATTATTATGCGTATAGAATAAAATAGTATGTTTTTTGATGATATAGATAACCGGTAATACATAATTATATTATGTAAACTATAAGCAGGATAAGAAAGCAAGAGATTTTAATTTTTATATTTTAGATGTATTTTTACCCGGTAAGTATTCCGGTAATCAACTTGCAACATTTACGGAGGTCATCAAATTTCGAGTAAGTAATGGAGTTGATAACAAAAAAATTAACGTTTGTGTATATGGAAAAATAGAAAGTATGGCGAGTGGGAAATGGATCGAATCATAAGGGGGAATTAAAAATGTTACTAAAAACAATCTACTGTAAGGTGGAAGAAGAGAAAAAAGAATTGTTTTCCAGTGCGCAAGAAAAATGGCGTGATATACAGCACCTAGATGGTTTTCATGGACAATTTGGTGGATGGAATGAAGATGAGGCATGTGTATTTACTTTATGGGAAGATAGAAGTGCATATCAATCATTTATGAATGGTGCTCACGATACAATTTATTTAAATAGTAATCAAGAGGATACGTTTCTTTCATGTGAAATTGAATTATTTCAAACGTTGTATGATATAACTGATATGCATTTGAAAGACGTTGTAGTAGAGGGAGCATTCGTAAGAGTTGCTATATGTGATGTAAAGTTGGAAAAGGAAAAGCATTTTTTACATAAGCAAGAAACAATTTGGAATAAAGGAATGGAAAAAGCAAAAGGAATGCTAGGTGGAGTAGTTGGAAAGTCTTTAAAAAATGAAAATCGTTACATAGTATTAACGTATTGGAAAGATGAAATAGCGCACCAACATTATGTGGAAGAGATTTTCCCAGATTTATATAAATTAGCTAATATTCATGAAGATATAGAAGAGATAAAAGGAAAACAAGCTGTATGTAAGGAAGAATGGCTTGTATATTAAACGATGAAAAAGTGCATAAATGATTGTATAATAACGATATTTTCTTATAAACAAGTAATTAATTGAAGACGTTATATACCCTTTCATGTTAATATATTTAAGTTATAATAGGAGGCTTACCCTTTTGTATTGTACGGTAGAAGCAGTGTGAGCTTGAAATTTTTTTTAGAAAAGGATGTGCCTAATTTGCGTATCAATAAATTTATTAGTGAAGCTGGAAAAGCGTCTCGACGTGGAGCGGATAAACTAATTAATGAGAGAAGAGTAATTATTAACGGTAAGGTTGCAAAAATTGGTGACCAAGTAAATCCAGGTGATGATGTACGAGTAAATGGAGAGCAGCTTCGAATTGCTCGAGATCACGTATATATCGCTTTAAATAAACCAGTAGGTATTACATGTACGAGTGAAAAAGCAGTAAAAGGTAATATTATCGATTTAGTGAATCATCCTTTACGAATTAGTCACATTGGACGTCTTGATAAAGACTCAGACGGTTTAATTTTGTTAACGAATGATGGTGATATCGTTAATGAAATTTTACGTGCTGAAAACAAACATGAGAAAGAATATATCGTTTCAGTAGATAAGCCAATTACTCCTGATTTCTTAGAGAAAATGGCAGCGGGTGTTAAAATTCTAGGTACAAAAACACTTCCTTGTGAGATCACACAGTTATCAAAATATGAGTTCAACATTATTTTAACGCAAGGGCTAAATCGTCAAATTCGCCGTATGTGTGAAGCTTTAGGTTATCAAGTATACACGTTAAAACGTACGAGAATTATGAATATCGAATTGAATAATTTACCAGTTGGACAATGGAGAGATTTATCGAAGAAAGAGAAAAGACGTCTATTTGCAGACTTAAATTACGAACCACAAGATTGGTAAAATTGCGAAGGGAAACCAAAAATCTATTTTTGGTTTCTTTTTTTATTAAAAAAAAATCATTTTTAAACACTTGCAAAAATAAAATGAATAAGATATAGTAAATAACAATTAATGGATGTACTTTTAAAAGCAAAGAAAAGGACACGAGTTATTTTACCCGGTTATACAGAGAAGGAAGGAAAGAAAGCTGAGAACTTCCTAACGCAGAAAAATAACTTACCACCTTAGAGCTGCACTAGGGAAATTAAGTATCTAGTGCCGTGTAAGCGACGTTATCGCAAAAGAAGCCATTATGTTTTTTGTGATGGGAATCTGGGTGGAACCACGGATATAAGCATATTCGTCCCTATATTTAGGGATGAATATGCTTTTTTGCATTCAATTTCATAATAAGCGAAGAAAAGGACACGAGTTATTTTACCCGGTTATACAGAGAGGGAAGGAAAGCTGAGAACTTCCTAACGCAGAAAAATAACTTACCACCTTAGAGCTGCACTGGGGAAATTAAGTATCTAGTGCCGTGTAAACGACGTTACCGTAAAAGAAGCCATTGTATGTTTACAATGGGAATCTGGGTGGAACCACGGGTAAAAGCACACTCGTCCCTATGTTAGGGATGAGTGTGCTTTTTATTATGAAATGGAGAGATGAAAAATGAAAGAGCAAATGATTGAAATTAAATTTCCAGATGGTAGCGTTAAAGAATTTGTAAATGGAGTTACTTTAGAAGAAATTGCGGGATCCATTAGCAGTAGTTTGAAAAAGAAAGCAGTCGCAGGGAAAGTAAATGATGGGTTATATGATTTACGCCGAAATATTGAAGAAAATGCGGAAGTAGAAATCGTTACTATAGATTCAAATGAAGGTGTAGAAATTGCAAGACATTCCGCGGCACATATTTTAGCGCAAGCTGTAAAAAGAATGTATGGTGATATAAATCTTGGGGTGGGGCCTGTTATTGAAAATGGATTTTATTATGATATGGATCTTCCAAGTAGTGTAAACGTAGAAGATTTACGAAAAATCGAAAAAGAAATGAAAAAGATTATAAATGAAAATATAAAGATAGAACGAGTTGAGGTTTCTCGAGAAGAAGCAGCAAAACTGTTTCAAGAAATGAACGATCGCTTGAAATTAGAACTTTTAGAAGCAATTCCTAGTGGGGAAAGTGTAACACTATATAAACAAGGTGAATTTGTAGATTTATGTAGAGGACCACATTTACCATCAACAGGTTATTTGAAAGCATTTCAATTAACTCAAGTTTCTGGGGCATATTGGCGAGGTGATAGTAATAACCAAGTGCTTCAGCGTATATATGGTGTTGCATTCTCTTCCCAAAAAGAATTAGAAGAGTATTTACATTTCGTTGAAGAAGCAGCAAAAAGAAATCATCGTAAGTTAGGCAATGAGCTTGAGTTATTTATGTTTTCTGAAGAGGCTCCGGGAATGCCGTTTTATTTACCGAAAGGACAAATTATTCGTAACGAATTGGAAGCATTTTTAAGAGAAATTCAAAAAGAGTACAATTATCAAGAAGTACGCACTCCGTTCATGATGAACCAAGAAGTATGGGAGAGATCAGGGCACTGGGGACATTATAAAGATAATATGTATTTCTCAGAAGTGGATAATAAAAGTTTTGCATTAAAACCGATGAACTGCCCAGGGCACATGCTTATGTTTAAAAATAAATTGCATTCTTATCGCGAATTACCAATTCGTATGTGTGAATTTGGTCAAGTACATCGCCATGAATTTAGTGGTGCGTTAAACGGATTATTAAGAGTACGTACTTTCTGCCAAGATGATGCACATTTATTTGTAACTCCAAAACAAATTGAAGATGAAATCAAATCCGTAATGGCGCAAATTGATTACGTATATAAAACTTTTGGATTCGAATATGAAGTAGAGCTTTCTACTCGTCCAGAAGATTCAATGGGTGACGATAAATTATGGGAGCAAGCAGAAGCAGCATTAGAAAATGTATTACAATCGCTAAATTATAAATATAGACTAAATGAAGGTGACGGTGCATTTTACGGGCCGAAAATTGATTTTCATATTAAAGATGCTTTAAATAGAAGTCACCAGTGCGGAACAATCCAGCTTGATTTCCAAATGCCAGAGAAATTTGATTTAAATTATATAGATGAAAATAATGATAAGAAAAGACCAGTTGTTATTCACAGGGCAGTTTTAGGGTCATTAGATCGCTTCTTAGCAATATTAATTGAGCACTTTGGAGGTGCGTTCCCGGCATGGGTGGCACCAGTTCAAGTGAAAGTAATTCCAGTTTCAAATGCAGTACATGAACAATATGCCAATGAGATTGCACATAAATTAGCAAAAGTTGGAGTTCGTGTTGAACAGGATGCACGAGATGAAAAATTAGGATATAAAATAAGAGAAGCACAAATGCAAAAAGTACCGTATGTTCTTGTTATTGGGGATAAGGAAATGGAAAATGGAGCTGTAAATGTACGTAAATATGGGGAAGAGAAGTCAGAAGTTGTTGTGCTAGATGTATTTGTGGCAAGTATTGAAGAAGAAATAAAGAATAGAAAATATTGATTGTAAAGAAAACACACTATTAGAAATTAGTGTGTTTTCATTTTTATCTTACAAAAATGTAAGGTAAATGTAAGCGAAATCGAGGGAACGAGTTGTAGAAAAATGAGAATATGAAGTAGGAAATAGGTTCATGTTACGGGTGTAAACCTTATTGAATGAATAATTAAAAAATTCTTAAGAATTTACATGACAAAATAATAAGAAATATGTGAGAAATTAAATTTATACAAAAGGGATGGAGTGAAAGAGATGTCAATGAATGTAGTTACTGTAGAAAGTGTAGAAAAAACGTATGGGAAAAGAAATGAGAATCAGTCAAAAGCGTTAAGGGGCGTATCATTAAATATTAAGGAAGGGGAATTCGTCGGGATTATGGGTCCTTCTGGGTCTGGGAAAACGACACTACTTAATGTGATTAGTACACTGGATCAAGCGACAGGTGGCAGTGTGACAATAGCTGGCACAAATATTACTTCAATGAAGGGGAATGCTTTATCAGATTTTCGATCTCAAAAATTAGGTTTCATTTTTCAAGATTTTAACTTACTAGAAAACTTATCAATTTATGAAAATATCGCTTTGCCACTTTCTTTGCAAGGCGTACCTTCAAGTGAGATTACTGGAAAGGTAAATGAGGTTGCGAAGAAATTAGGGATTACTGAAATTTTAACGAAATATCCAACTGCTGTTTCTGGTGGACAAAAGCAAAGAACAGCGGCAGCTCGAGCTTTAGTACATAATCCAGCAATTGTATTAGCAGATGAACCGACAGGAGCGCTTGATAGTAAAAATGCAAAAAGTTTATTAGAAGCGATGCAAGATTTACATGAAAATCATAATGTAAGTATTTTAATGGTTACACACGATGCATTTAGTGCAAGTTATTGTGAGCGTATTTTATTTATTCAAGATGGTCTTCTTTATAAAGAATTAAATCGTCAAGGCACTCGAGAGAATTTCTATCAAGACATTTTAGGTGTGCTCGCTCATATGGGCTCAGCTGCTGAGTCTAAGTAGGGGGCGAAACTATGTTATTTAAATTATCACGTCATAGTATGAAAAAGATGTTAAAAGATTATATGGTTTTACTTATTGGCCTCGTTATTAGTATTAGTATTTTCTACATGTTCCAAACAATGGCGATGAATAGTGAATTTACGAAAGATAATAGCCTAATTAGTAGTATTAGACTCGTCTTTTGGGTAGGTGCAATACTATTATCTTTCATTACTGTATTTTATATTATATATGCCAACTCTTTCTTACTCACGTTAAGAAGAAAAGAACTCGGTATGTACATGATGCTTGGTGCGAAAAAGAAAAAAGTAGCACAGTTATTATTTATTGAAACATTCGGTATGGGTATTGTTAGTATTATTATCGGTATTTTAGTAGGGATGTTACTTGCAAGTGTAGCAGGAAACTTTTTAATGAATGGAATGGAAATTTCAGCAAAAGGTAGTTATGCATCTGTATACACACCAGCAATTTTAGTTACAGCTATTTTCTTCTTAATACTATTTTTCATTACTGGCTTAATGAACAGTGTCCGATTGTTACGTAAAACTGAACTAGAGTTAATTCGTGAAGATGAAACACTAGATGAAGTGAAGAAAAGTAAAACTCGCATTATTATAATGACAGTACTTGGTGTATTACTAGTAAGTACAGGGTACTATTTTATGATCAATGTAAAAATATATGCTGAATTAGGTTTTATTATAGCAACCATCGTTACAACACTTGGAACATATTTTATCTTTAGTTCATTACTCCCATTTTTTGTGATGAAAATTAAGGGGAATAAAAAACGAAATGAAACGGGCTTAAATAGTTTTACATATGCACAGCTACGCTTTCGAGTAAATAGTTTATCGAGAGTATTAGGTACTGTAGCGATGTTAATTGCATTAGGCGCAGGTGCGATGACGGCAGGTATGGCTTTCCAAAAAAATGTAGGTATTATGACAGACTTTTCTCGTGTATATGATGTTGTAATTCATGATCCGAATGATCAAGACAAAGCTGCCTTAAAAGAAATGGAAATTGTTGAAGAAAGCAAGTACAAATATAAAGTAGATGGAGAAGCGGTTTATTATTTACGTAACGACTTAACTGCGAAACCACCACTTGTTTCAGACCATTTTGATACAAAAACGTTAAAAGAGCCTGTTCGTAAACGTGTGACTGAACCTTTAACTGAACCTGTATATTCAGCTTTAGAGGCTCCTGAATTAGCAAAATTCCCTCGTATGCCAAAGGATTGGGAAGACGCAGTTGTAAGAGAGATACAAATTACGCATAATCAATTTAGCGGAAAACCAGTAAGAATTGCAGACGAAGAGCATTATAAAGGGATTCAAGGAACTGAACATACTGTAACATTAGCAAAAGTAGATGATATGAAAAAATATAAACCGTTATTGATCGAAATAGACAAGAGACAAAAAGAA
Organism: Bacillus sp. L_1B0_5; assembly: GCF_000836715.1. Lineage (NCBI taxonomy): Bacteria > Bacillati > Bacillota > Bacilli > Caryophanales > Bacillaceae > Bacillus > Bacillus sp. L_1B0_5. The sequence goes on from NZ_JXIS01000135.1 coordinate 24,547, forward strand.
CAAATTGAAAAAGCAACAGGTGAAAAGGTAGACTTATTTACGAAAATGACAATTTATCAGTTTATGAACAGCTTCATGAGCGGAACAATGTTTATGGGATTCTTCCTCGGAATTGCCTTTTTAGCAATGATGGCAAGTTCACTAATGTTCAAAATATTAACAGGTGCTTCTCGTGACGTACGACGTTATGAAATGTTACGAAAAATCGGCGTAAGACGTAGTATGTTAACGAAAAGTATATATAAAGAAATTTCATATTTATTTATCTTCCCAGCAATCATTGGTATTTCCCACGTTTTAGTTGGGCTTAACTTATTCAGCTTTATATTAGTTGACCCGTTTGTAAAAGTATGGGTGCCAATAGGAATTTTCTTAGTCATTTATTTCATTTATTACTGGATAACTGTTCAACTTTATAAAGGTATGGTAATGCCGAAAGAAGAGGTAGCTAAATAGTTTATGAAAAGAGTCCTTGTGTTGAGAATAAGGGCTCTTTTTTTATGTTTTTTATAAAGAAGGAAAAGATTGGATAATGGTCGAAAAATATAATGTAACTTCCAAGAAATGACTAAAATAATACTATTTTGTCGAGAGAAAGGATACGAAGTATGAAAGAAATGCTACAGTTATTTTGCAACAAAGTGTATGCACGTTTTTTTCTAGCAAATATTTTAGAGCGACTCGGTTCTATGATTGCTGGAATTTCTTTAATGTTTTATTTGTTAGATCAATACGGAAAACAACCAGTTTACGCAACGATGACACAAATTATGATTGCATTACCTGCATTAATCTTTTTTCTATTAGTAGGGACAGTGGTGGATCGTTTTGATAGACAACGTATTTGCACGGTAAGTAACATATGTTGTTCGCTCTGTAATATTGGAATCCTAATTTCGCTTTATTACGGGATGATTATACTTGTCTTTATATTTTTATTTTTGGAAAATGCATGTATACAATTTTTCTCTCCATCAGAACAATCGATGATACAGGGAGTAGTTGAATCAGACCAATACGGTGCAGCAGCGGGTATTAATCAAATGGTAAATAGTTTGTATGCTTTGTTTGGTGTAGGAATTGCAACGATGGTGTACTGGACTTTTGGAATTTACGGGAGCATTTTAGTAAATACGCTCACTTTTATTATGAGTGGTATTTTGATTCAAACGATCTCCATTCCAGAAAAAGTTCGTTTACCAAATGGTAGAACAAAATGGAAAGAAGTTAATTTGAAGATGTTAATAACAGAGTTTAAAGAAGGGATTAGGTATATATACCAAAATGAAACTTTAAAAAAATTACTTTTAGGATTTATCGTATTTGGATTATTAAATGGTGTTTTAAGTGTATCCACTACTTACATATTAAAATACAAACTAGCTCCAGAAACGTATGAAAGTTTAGCGATGGTGGGCGGTGTAGTTGGAGGGATTTCATTACTAATTGGAAGCATAGTAGCAACGAGTATAGGTAAGAAATATGCGCCAAAATCTATTATAGTTTTTGGTATGGCAGGCTCAGGAGTCTTCTTTGGTATGTGTTACTTTGTAAATTACGTATGGTCTTTTTATGTATGTATCGCTTTAGCGACATTCTTTTTACCGTTTATTAATGTTGCAATATCAGGTTGGATGTATGATATCGTAGAAGAATCGTTTATGGGGCGTGTTCAAAGTTTGCTAAGTCCATTAACGACAGGGTTTCAATTGTTATCTCTTGGAGCGATAGCTATGTTATTCCCGAAATGGATTGAGGCGGATACTTTGTATATTATTTTATTTGGTTTATTATTTTTTGTTACGTGTCTATACCAAGCTACTTTACCTAGTGGGCAAAAGCGAGTACATGTTGTAGCTAAAGAGATGTGACATATTTAGCTCTTTTTGTTTCTAGATATTCTATCGAATGGTAAGGGGTAATAGTTATGTTCATGCGAACTGCCAAGTGGTGTTGGATTACTTGTTTACAATTATTAGCTGCAATTCTATGTATAATCTGTTTAGGTGCGCTCCCTCGATTATTTAAGGGATTGCAAATTGATTTAATCGGTTTTTGGAACACGATTGTGTTTATTGGGGGAAAGTTACTCCGACCATGGGAAATTACATTTGGATTTCGAGACTCGAGGAAATTATTTCCACAAATATGGATTCATTATAGTGAAACTATGCTTGTATTTCTATCAGCTTTTTTACTATCTTTGCTTATAGCGTATGTACTTGTTGTTTGGGTATTGCAGCGTTCTCATATGAAGCAAAAAATGTGGAATGGAGTTTTTCTTACGCTAGAGAGTATACCGGATATATTACTTATTTTATTAGCACAACTTCTTGTCGTAATTGTTTTTCAAAAAACAGGTTTTATGCCAATAAAACTTGCTGGATTAGGAGAAGAGAGAGTACGATTGTTACCGATTATATGTCTTACAATACCAACAACGTTATTATTTATTAAACTATTGTTATTACGTTTTAAAGAAGAAATGGAGAAAGATTATAGTATATTTGCGAAGAGTAAAGGACTAAGTTTGCAGCATATTTTAACACATCACGTTTCAAGGAATGTTTTATTGACAACAATCTACTATGCGAAAACAAACATTTTATTTATGCTATCCAATTTATATATTATCGAATGGATTTTCAATACATATGGAATGTTTGTTTTTGTAAAAGAAAATTCTAAATTAGAAATATTTACAGTGAGTCTAGTTATATTATACGTTCCACTTTTTATACTATTTCGTATATTACATACGCTTTTACAAAATGTTATAAGGGAGCGTGTGTAACATGTGGCAAGTTGTAAAAAGAGATGTGAGATTTTGGATAGGTATTACTTTTTTGAGTGTACTAATGACTATTAGTATTGGATATACGGTGTTTTTTGATGGGAATATTCGTGAACTTACGATGATGTATAACGAAAAAGGGGAACTAGAGGCAGCCCCATTTTCGCCATCAAGTAAATTTTGGTTCGGAAGTGATGTGAAAGGTCGTGACCTTGTTCAATTAATAATAGAAGGTGCAAAATGGACAGTTGGAGCGAGTATAATTATAGCGATTTTACGAGTTATAGTTGGAGGGGGAATTGGTTTACTTCTTGGTATGTATGGTAAACGTTCTTTTCCAGTTATTTCATCCTTTTTTGATCCTTTTAGTATTGTACCGATGGTTATGATTTCTTATTTTATGTTAAATGAAGTTTTAACGTTTGATAGTGGAGCAGAAGTTGTGCCGTTATATTTGCGTGTGGCATTTCAAATTATAGTTCTTGTATGTCTTGCTGTACCAACAGTTATGTTGTATGTAGCGCAAGAAGTTAAACGTATTAAGAAAGAAGAATTTATGTTGGCAGCCACTGTGCTTGGCGGGAGTAAGTGGCAGAGGTTAAAGCGCCATATATGGCCTCATATGTTGCCATCATTTCTTTTATTAGTAGCACAACAATTTGTGAGTACTTTATTACTTCTTTTACACCTTGGTTTGTTGCAATTATTCTTTGGTGGAACAATAACCTTCAGTGGAATGGATCCAGATAGTGTAACAAAAGAATGGACCGGCCTAATTGGTCAAAACTTCCGCCACTTAACTACTCATACATGGATTGTACTTATACCGATTGCTTTTTATAGTATGACAATTTTAGCTGGAAACCTTATTAGTAATAGCATGCAAGATGCGATTAAACTAGGAAATGTGAGAAGGCCAGAGCGGGAAGGTAGAGAAGTGCAAGTAGAGAAACAAGTACAACCAACTATGAATGACTTTTCTTTTTATAGGGAGATACAAAAGTAAAGAAAGATAGCTGAAGACAAATCATTTTCAGCTATCTTTTTTCGCTTAAAGTGGAGGTAAATCAATCTTACCTTCTTCAAATAATTCTTTTATCATATGCTTCGTATAACCAGCGGCTTGACCAAATGTGATTTTTGCTGGCATTGGTGCTTCGTTAGCATCTACAACTACATCAATAATACACGGTTTATTTTGTTTTACTGCATTTTCGAAAGCGGGAAGTAGTTCATCTAAATTCTCAACACGGTATCCAATACCTCCACACGCCTCTGCATATTTTGCAAAATCAGGGTTCGTTAAATCTGTTTCGAATTCGATGTTACCCATGACTTCTTGCTCGAATTTAATCATCGCAATTTTATTATTGTTTAATACGACGACAACGATTGGTAATTTATATTTTACAGCTGTTACGAAGTCATTCATCGTCATTCCAAATCCGCCATCACCACAAACTGCAAACACTTGTTTATCCGGGAACACAATTTTTCCAGCAAGAGCACCAGGTAAACCGCAACCAAGTGTTGCGAGCCAGCTAGAAATGACAAATTGCTGGTTTGTCATACGGAAGTGCCTTGCGGTCCATACTGTTACATTTCCGACATCGACTGATAGAATTGCATCATCATGTGCTACTTGCTGCAGAGCATGCATAACGCGTTGTGGTTTAATTGGAATGGAAGAGTCTTCTTCTTGCTCGTGTAATTTTTCTTCCCACTTTTTCATCATTTCTTGATAATGTTCTAAGAAGGAATGGTCTGTGTGTTTTTCAACATTTTCAATTAACCATCGCAATGTTTTATCAGCATCACCAGCTAAACCAATATCTGTCGCGTAACGTTTCCCGATTTGGGCAGGATCTGTATCGATATGGATTGTTTTAGCTTTTTCAGGTAAGAAACCAGTGAACGGATAAGAAGTACCAACCATAATTAAAGTATCCGCATGTTTCATTGCTTCATAAGAAGGTTTCGTTCCGATTAATCCTAATCCACCAATACAAAGAGGATGTTCATCAGGAATAACGCCTTTAGCTGGTAATGTAAGTACGATTGGAGCACCAATATGTTCTGCCAATGCAAGTAAAGATTCTCTTGCATGTTTTGCTCCTTTTCCAGCTAAAATAACAGGTTTTGTCGCTTCATTTATTGCAAGTTTCGCTGCATCTAAATCTTCTTCTTGCGGAAATAACTCAGGTAATGTAAAGGAAGTATTTGTAACACGAGCACCACTTTTCACTTCGAATTTTGGAACATCATCAGGAATCGTAAGAACGGATACACCTTTTTTCGTATAAGCCATTCGAATCGCTTGATTTACGACAGCAGGTAGTTGTTCTGCTGACATAATGCGCTGGTTATAAACCGCGACATCATCGAACATTCTTTCCAAGTTTACTTCTTGGAAAAAATCCGTTCCGAGTAAATCGGTTTCTACTTGACCTGAAATTGCTAGTACAGGAGCTTTATCGAGTTTCGCATCATATAAACCGTTTAATAAATGAATAGCTCCAGGTCCTGCGATTGCCATGCAAACGCCGAGTTTTCCTGTTAACTTAGCATAGGCAGCTGCTGCTAATGCACCAGCCTCTTCATGGCGAACTTGAATGAATTTAATTTTATCTTGTTTTTTTCTTAATGCTTCAATAATAGAATTGATGGAATCACCAGGCATACCGTATATATGTTCTACTCCCCAGTCAATTAATAAATCAACTAATGCTTCACCGGCTGTTTTTCCAAACATAATTGTTCCTCCTTATAATAGGTAGATAACATTATGTTTTGGATAAAAAGGAAAAATATACAAATAAGAAAAATTATCTGGTTATTTGTGATCTAAGAATCAGTTTGGGAGGCACAAAATTTTCACTTTAGCAACTTTAATGATGACCAGCGAATAAAGTGAACAATGTTATTAGTAAAAAACCACTAGTTGCCCACATTAGAAATGTAAGGAAAGAGAGCTGTTTCTTAGCTTTCCAAAGCATTTCATGAATTGTGACATATCCAAGTGAACCAATAGCACTTCCCATAATGAGGCCTTGCAGGTGAAGAGCTTTTCCTTCCATCAAAATGCCAAAAACTGTGCCAGTACCAAGAATAAGAGAAAGTAATAAAGTCGTTAATAAAAAGGAAATATATTTATGCTTTGTAAAGAGAAAGGGGATAATTAATGCTAAGCCTTCTGGAATATGGTGAATTACAATTGCAAGTAAGAAAGGAATGGCAGAATCATTATGATTTATAAAAGCTGTACCTAATGCAAATCCACTCGGCAAATTATGAATAAATATAGCGAAAGAGAGAAAAAGGAAAGTTTGCCATGCTTGTTGATCTTTTTTATGTATCATTGGATGATGACAATAGTTATCTAATAAGCTCATAACTAAAATACCGATGGCTATACCAAGTATAGGCCCAATCATTTCGTAGCTTGAAAATGTTTCAGGAATAATTTCAAGGGATAAAAGCCCAAGCAAAATACCGCCACATAATGCATATAAACGATGCATTTTTTCTTCAATGAGTTGGCGTGTTGCTACTCCAACAGCACCTCCTAATAGTAATCCACCGAACGAAAAAAATGTTACAATCATTGGGATCCATAAACGTTCCATAGTATCACACTCCGATTCTATTCCCTTATTTTTAGCTTACGAAAAGGAAAGTTAGATTAGTCCAAGTAATTGTGTTTGATTATAGAGAAAAAAGTAGTGATTCGTTATAATTTATATATTAAATTTAAGTGAGAAAATGAAAAGGGGAATTGGTTATGCAACAAATTAAAAAAATAGGAAACTCATTTTGGTATATGACACCTGTTTCTGAAACAGATAGACCTATCTTAGGAATGGTTGTTGGAAAAGAAAAAACTTTAATGATCGATGCAGGGAATTCAGAAGAACATGCACAATTATTTTTAGAAATGTTAAAAGAACAAAATGTATCGAATCCAGATTTCGTAGCACTAACCCATTGGCATTGGGATCATATTTTTGGATTGCCTGTACTACAAGATGCATTGTCTATGGCACATTCTGAAACGAAAAAAGAGATGAGTACACTTGTTTCTTATGAATGGACAGATGAAGCTTTGGACGCACGCGTAAAAGAGGGTACTGAAATTGCATTTTGTGCGGATTGCATCAAAAAAGAGTTTGAAGAAAAAGCGAGAAATATTAAAATCATTCCTCCAACTTTAACGTTCCAGGATCAAATTGAATTAGACCTTGGTGAAGTGACATGCGTGTTAAAACATGTGGGTGGAGATCATGCACATGATTCAGTTGTTATTTACGTGAAAGAAGAAAAGATATTATTTTTAGGAGACTGTATATATGCAGATATTTTTTCTTCGAAGTGGAACTATACGACGAAAAGAACGTTTAAATTGATAGATGAATTAGAGAAATTTGATGCTGAGACATATATTCTCTCTCATGGGGAAGCGATAAATCGAGAGGAGTTTTTACAAGAGATTCGTATGTTAAAAACAGTAGGAACTTATACAGAAGCTCATAAAGGTGATGAAGAGAAGATAAAGGCAGCGTATAAACAAGAACTAGATAGAGAATTAAATGAAGATGAGTTAGAAACAATAACTTATTTTGTCAATGGTTATGAAATGAATAATCAATAAGACACTACATTAATCCAATATAATTAAATTGCACAAAAAGAGTATTGAAATTTAATTCAATACTCTTTTCAATAGTTAAATATGTAGTTTCAACCAAATTCTAAATATAGGGGTTCATCGTCTGAAGTGATTTTATTCTATTTATTTTTCGTATAGATAGTGGTTCAAGTAGAAGCTTTCTTTGCTAATTCAGTAATATATTCAAAGAATACATCACGTTTTACATCATAAACGACATTTACAGGTCGTCCATCAGCAGTTTCCTCTGTACGCCCCTGGCTAGGTCCGTATGTATGAACGATACTATTAATTGTTTGAGTTTTTGCAAGGCTAGTGTTTCCAACAAGCGCGGTAGTTAGTACATCCCATAAATAGTAGGTAGAGTTCGTTGAGAAGTGAACGAGAGGGGGGACCATTGCATAGCATTGACCAAGGAAATCAACACCAATATACTTTCTCTCTTTTGCCCACTGTTCACGTATGTCTATAGTTAACGGAACTTGGTTTGTACTTTCTAGTGTCACTAAGTCGATTTTAATTTTTGCATCCCATACACGAGCTACTGCTTCAGGGTCCCAAAACGAATTCCACTCAGCTGTTCCATCGTGCTCTGGTTCATGTACATTGCCTGCTGTAAGAAATGTACCACCCATCCAAACGAGACGTTCAATTTTATCTTCAATTATGGGAGCTTCATATAATGCACGAGCAAGGTCAGTTAGGGGCCCGGTAAATAATAAAGTTGTTTTTCCTTCCGTTTGTAGAAGCGTTTCTATTAAATGGTGATGTGCAGGCTTTGCTGCTACAGGTGTTACAACTTTTCCAGCCTCATTTAAAATTGGTAAAGCATCTACATAAAATGCATGCATCCGCCAGTCTTTCGGAAACGGATTTTGCCCACGAGAGTTTGAAGCGGCTACTGCAATATTGCCTTCGCCGAAGCGATCAATAATTTTACGACTTGCAGACATTGCAGGTTCTAAATAGCAGTCTGCTGGGATAACAGATACACCGGTAAGTTCAACGTTTTCCATTTGAAGTAATAAAAATAATGAAATTAAATCATCTACGCCGCCATCATGATTGAAGTATACTTTTTTCTTCATTGTAATCTCCATCCTATATAATTTAGTTAGAAATTAAATATGAATTGAGGAAAAGTCATCAATAATTTCCACCACTTCAATTTCTCCATTAATCAGTAGCTCAGGAAGCTCATTTCTAATATTTCCTTTCCAATACTCTCTAGCTTGTTCGATTTTTTGAGAAAAAGGAATACCACCTTCTTTCGGTAAAAGATTCCCGTCACCTTCAAAAGAACTTCCGATTACTCGTAGTTTAACAATCTGTAAAACTTCTCGATTGTAAGAATCAAATAGCGCTTTCCATTTTAAAGCATCCTCATAGCTTTTAGCAGCGTATAAACAAGATAACCTGGAAGGGTATTCAGGGAATTCTTGTAGTCTAACCATTTCTACAATTGTTTCTCTAACTGCTCTAATTGTTTGATCCATATAACTCATAACTACTGTAGCATTTTCATTATTTATATGTAATTCGTTATTTTTATAGTGATTATTTAAAATTTGTATGCCATCTTCACCATTAGCATTTAATTGTTCTCTTTCAAAAAAGAAGTGATATAGAGTATTTTGTTGATTTTTGTTAAAAGGAATCATTTGTCCGATATGCATTTTTTTCCTTGTTACGATGTGATATGCGTAAAATTCTGCTTCATTCATGGTTATCCTCCTAGTAATAATGTAATGCAATGTTAAATTTAGTAATTCAACATTGAAATATATAAAACCTTTATAAGTAAAAGTGAGAATTTGAGTTGAAAGTAAAGAAAATACATGAAAACGTTTTAAATTTGTTCACAAAATGTTCACTTACGAAGGGGTTTCCAATGTCGATATAATGACAAAGACTCAAAGAGAGAGGATGATGAAATTTGCCAACAACAAGAAAGGAAAACTTCCAATTTGGCATGATGATGTGCTTTGGAATGGTTATCGTAATGACGTTTTACAATTTACTAATGAATGAAACAGGAGGATCAATTTATATTAAAGAGATTGCATTAGAACTATTAATTGGCTTTATTATTGCGCTATTAATTGAAATATGTATCGTTGGACCTTGTGCGAAAAAAATTGTATTCATGTTGCCATTTGATAAATCTAAGAAAATAAATATTATCGTTGCAATGGCGACAACTATGGTAATCGGAATGGTGTTCTTTATGTCATTTTTCGGTATGGCTATGATGCATTTACATGGTGGACTACAAGGAGATTCATTTGTTTCAATTTATTTTTCGATTTTTATTAAAAATTTCATAATGGCATATCCATTACAATTAATTATTATGGGACCGCTTGTACGTTTCTTATTTGCAAAGTTTGTTATGAAAAAGAAATCTTTTAATGTAGCGTAATTTTCATTTATAAAACATTATATATAAATAACGAAAAACACATCTCGCATTTTTGAGGTGTGTTTTTTTCATTCCAAGTTATTTTCATAGTGATGTGACATTTGTCCTTTTGCCATTATAGGATGATGGTTTTTAATTAAGTCAGAAATAAAGGATGAGGAGATGATTTTTTGAAAGGTATTCTATTTGCTGTTTTTGCGGGGATATTTATAACGCTTCAAGGAACCTTTAATGCGAAACTTAGTTCACATATCGGTATATGGTCGACGAGTATTATAACCCATTTAATTGGATTCATTATTGCAACAACTGTATTTTTGTTAAAGAAAGAAGAGAAAGTAACAGATTTAAAGAGTGTAAAAAAAGTATATTTAGTAGCGGGTGCATTTGGTGGATTCATTATTTGTGCAGAAACTATGGCGATATATTCACTAGGAGTTACATTGACAGCTGGCACACTAATGGTTGCTCAATTGTTAACGGCAACAGTTATTGAAATGAAAGGACTGTTTCATATAAAAAAGATACAGATGGAGAGATATCATATTGTGGGAACAATAGTAATGATTATAGGTATTGTTGTATTTAATATGTAAATGAAAGGAGAAATGCATATGGAGGATAGATCAGGTTTAATTACGCATTATTTGAAAACCAATAAAACGCTTGAGATTTTTTCAGAAATAGATACATCTTATTTTCAATTAAATCACTTTGAAAAAGGTGAGCTTATTTGCAATATAGATGACGAAATGAATCGTTTATATTTTGTTGTTAAAGGTAAAGTAAAAGTTTACACGATTACACCTGAAGGGAAGAAACTAATCCTTCGCTTTATCAATCCACTCGCAATTGTTGGTGATATTGAATTAATTCAAAATAGCAAAGCACATAATGTCGTTGAAGCTTGTTCAGATGTTGTAGCAATTTCCATTTCTAATACGGTTATTAGAAACAAGTTATTACATGATCCTATATTTATGAAGTTCTTACTTGAAAACATTGCGAACACGTTAAAAATATCGACTCGTTTTACTGCTCTTAATTTACTTTATCCTGTAGAAGTACGTGTAGCTAGTTATTTACTTTCAATTTCAACAGATAGTAACGGGAATATGTACAAAGGGGATTTGGATGCGACTTCGGTAACGAGTATTGCGGATTTTATAGGGGTAAGTTATAGGCACGTAATTCGGGTATTACAAAGATTTTATAATGAAAAATTAATTGAAAAGAGTAATGGAGTTATTGTAATTAAAGATTTTTCTAGAATGAAGGAAGTCGCTAAAGATAATATATATGAGCAATGAAAGGGAGAGGAAGATTTTGATTGGATTTAGTTTAGCTATATTAGCAGGAATATTAATTAGCTTACAATCTGTTTTTAATGCAAAAGTAAATGAAAATGTAGGACAGTGGTTAACAACTACATGTGTCCTTGGAATAGGTCTCATTAGTTCTATTCTATTTTATATCATTACAGAAAACAGTATTAACATTAAAGTGTATACTACAAATTATTTGTTTTATGTAAGTGGACTGTTTGGCATCGGGTTAATTATTTGTATAATGGGTGCAATAAAGAGCTTAGGTCCAGCATATACGGTGCTAATTAGTCTTATTACTCAATTGGTCGTTGCATTATGCATTGATACATTCGGATTATTTGGAATGGAGAGCATGCCATTACAAATAAATAAATTAGTTGGTATAGGTTTATTAATTGTGGGAGTAGGGATTTTTAAAAATCTATTTTCGAATAAGAAAGCTATTCATATAAGAAAGGATAGGGTTTAAAGAATTTAAAGGTAAAAGCTGTTAATGGTCAGAACATATACATTTAAATAGTAGTAAGTGATTCAATATATGTTGCAAGATGGTGTACATGATTTGAAAATCGATGAGATTCAACATTTTAGCTCCCACGTAAAGCGCATGCAAGATTTTATCCCGCATTAACGGGCAGTAAGACCCCCACCTGAAAATTCAGCGAAAGCAAAGAAGTTAGGTGGGGAGCGGGCTGCCCGTAAAAACCCGATTGGTGAGGGCTGATAATCAGTGGGGGATGAACAAAACCCCTACTGATTAAAGTTTCACTTTATAAAATTTTTCGGCTATCCAATAACAAAAGAGAATTCTAGAATCGCACAAGGATAGAGGTGTGTAAAAACGAATAGGTTTATAGAATGAAAAGGGCGATTCCTTGTGAGATTAAATTTTTGATTTTGAAGTAATTCAAAATCTTAGCCAGATGCCTATGTAGCGGTACCTCATAATAAAAAGGCAGGAACATATCAATTATGTTTCTGCCTTTGATTTTATTAAGATTAACATTTATGACCTAAGTATAAATGTATTGAGCTCTTCTTTATTTATTATTTTTTGAACCGTAAATGAACAAACTTCAACATTTTTATTAAGTTTACAATTCTCATCATTATACGCGTACTACCATCCCAATCTTTATTTGTAGCTATATCTTTAAAAAAAGGGGAACAGCTTAATACTTTTATTGTAGAGGACCATTTTTCTATTGATTTTGGATTGTTTACGTAAAAATACATCATAGCACCGTTATTACCGGATTTCTTTACAGTAGCATTCGAAAGATTCAGTGCGAACTTTGATTCAGCGTCAAAATATAATTCTCCTCCAGGGAAACGTTTTGACATAGCGACTACGATCTTTTTTAAATCTTCTTCTTTAAAGTAATAAAACACACCTGCTGATATAAAAAGAATTCCGTCGTTTGGATTATATTTTATATCGTCAAACCAAGAAGTATCAAAAAATGATTTAGCAATGCTAATGTTTCTAGGGGTATCTTCAATTAAAGTTTTGCGAAAAGAGATTGCATCAGGCAAATCAAGGTTGTACCAATGTATTGTACCGTTATCGATTCTTGAAAAAGTAGTGTCAAGTCCGGAACCGATGTTGACAATAGTAGCATTCGGGTGTTTTATTATAAATTGTTTTATCGTATCGTCAATTTTTCGTGCACGTGTAATGTATGTGATACATCCGTATTCGCCAAATGTATTTGCTATTGTTGAGAAGTCAAAATCACATTCTTTAATAATTCGAATAGCTTCTATATCATCTAAAATATCCTTATTTTTCTCACTGCCATATGCTCTTCCCCATAGTGGAATAAGCATTGTACCTTGTACAGATTGCAAATCTAATTCTTTAACCATGAAACATCCTCCGTTTAATAATAAACAATATATTTAGTCGTTATTTAACATTTTTGAGAGCATTGTATTTGTTTTATATAGTCCATAAGTTAAATCCCGCCTATCTTCTTCAGATAATTTTTCGAGGTTTACTGTGAAATTATTATATATTTGTTTCCATCTCTCATAATGTACTTTTTCAGCTTTTTCTGTCAGAGAGATTAATATAGCTCTTTTGTCTACCATATCTTTCTTTTTTATGATGTATCCGTTTTGTTCTAAGTTACGCACTGTTACACTTAATTGTTGTTTAGGGATATTTAAATAACTAGCAATCATTTTTAAGTTTACAGGCACCTTTTGCTGGGCGATATACTCTACTACGTGTTGTTCTAAATGTGTAAATTCTGAGGATTTCTCCGATAGTAATTTAAAAGTACCTGACATATTTAATAATAAATTCATGTATTCGTTTAATAATTCGTTTTGGTTCATTGTTTTTGATTCCTTTATGAGTTTAGTTATTATTTTATTACTAAATTCACTATAAATCAATTGAAATTACTATTTATAGTAAATTAACGTTTACTAATAACTGTTTTTTTGAATTTATGTGGACTGAATTATGAAGGTGCGAGAAGTGGTTTTAGGGAACGAGAATATAACCGAATATAAAATATTACTAAACATATATAACTAATGAATACAATGTCTTTTTCAGTTATTAAGTTGTAAATCATTTTATGATAAAATCTTTTACATAATTTAATAAAGGGGTAGTTTTCAATGGGTTATTTCTCAAATGGTTTATTAGTTTTGTTTGTGCTAATCGTATGCAGTTGTATATTTTTTGGTTGATAATATAATGAGAGTCTTATATAAAAGAAGTTATCTTAAGTGAGATAACTTCTTTTTATTTTATGTTGAGAAGGAATTCTATCTTTCTTATTGAAGTTTGTTCTAGTTATTTTTACATCGATCAGATTTGTGTAATGGGAATTTTATGAAATATAAACAAGCCAGAGAATAGGGAGTATTTACATGGAAAATAGTATACGCTACACAAGTGAACATCCTACAGATTTTAATGGATTATTATCCTTATACGAATCTTTAGAATGGAATTCTCTTAAATTAACGGTTAACGAGTTAGAACGAATGTGTACACAAAGTTGGTATGCAATATATGCATTTAAAGAGGAACAATTAATTGGGATGGGGCGTGTTATATCCGATGGAGTAATAACAGGCGTTATTTGTGGTGTATGTGTATTGCCAAAATATCAGTCCATTGGTATTGGGAAAGGAATAGTGGAACGATTAATCCAGCACTGTGAACAAAATAAGGTTATTCCACAACTTATGTGTGTAGAAAAATTGCAATCTTACTATGAATCTATAGGGTTTGAAGCATTCTCTATTGGGATGACAAAACATATTATAAGATAGAAGTGCTTTATCCCGCTATTTGCCGGGTAGTAAAACCCCACAGATTAAAGTTTCACTTTATATTTTCAGTTTACTCGTACATATTTTCAAACTTCAACATAAAGGAGAATGGCTATATGGAGATTGCTAAAGGGATAGAAATGTTACAACTTGAATTTCAAGAATTTGTTATTCATCCAATTCTTTTATGGGATGATGAAATGGCAGTATTAATAGATACGGGTTTCCCAGGGCAAATTGAAGATATACAAGTAGAGATGGAAAAGGTTGGGGTATCATTTGATAAGTTAAAAGTCGTGATTTTGACGCATCAGGATATTGATCATATAGGTAGTCTTCCAGAGTTGTTGCAGCGCTGTCGAAGTAATATTAAAGTTTATGCGCACGAACTAGATAAGCCATATATCGAGGGGGATTTACCTTTATTGAAGGACGGAAATATAGAGAACCGACCAAAAGGAAAAGTGAGTGATACTGTGATTGACGGGCAAGAACTTCCGTATTGCGGTGGAATACTAATTCTTCATACTTCAGGGCATACTCCGGGTCATATTAGTTTATATTTGAAACAAAGTAAAATTCTTATTGCAGGAGACTCTATGTATAGTGTGAATGGGATGTTAGGAGGAATTCATGCCCCAACAACCATAAATATTATGGAAGCACGACAGTCTTTGAAGAAGTATTTAAATCTAGATATTGAATCTGTAGTTTGTTACCATGGGGGATTAAGTAAGGGGAATATAAAGATTCAGCTTCAAAATTTGTAAAAGGTAAAGATAATAATTTTTTAATAATGGATGCTAAAGTGTAGTCTAATTGTTGATATATAAATAAAACACTTAAATGATAAAAAAGCATGTTTGAAAAAATTCAAACATGCTTTTTTATTAAAGGAAATCTATTTAATATGAATGACCTAGACCGTTCCAATAAAACGAAACAATTTCTTCTGCTAATTCATCTATATTTGCAAGAATAGGATTATGATTTTCATCTTCATCTTTAAAATTCCCAATTGATAATAAAGATACGAAAGCATGAGCCGCAAATTTAGCGTTTCCTTTCGGAATTTCTCCGATGTGCATCGCATTATCGAGTGCTTTTTCTAGTACTTCATACATATTATCTTCAGCATTTTTTAATTCTTTCAATTGTTCTTCAGATAACGACAGTTTTGCATCTTTCATAAAATTTTTCATATCAATATCCATCGTTGCGTGTAAGTAAACTTTAGCGAAGTCTAATAATCTTTCTTCTAACGTTTTGTTTGTAGAGAGTATTTGAGACATATTCTCACGTATACGTACCATCATTTCGATCATAGTAGCGGTAAATAAATCGGCTTTTGTTGAATAGTAATAGTAGACAGTTGCTTTCGTAACACCACAAACTTTTGCGACCTCATCCATAGAAACGACTTGATAATTTTGCATAAGAAATAAGCGGGTTGCCACTTCTAAAATGGTTTCTTTTGTAGATTTTGTATTTTTATTTTGACGCGGCCTTCCGAGAGGACGTTGTTTTTGTTCCAAATACATTCGCTCCTGACATTTATGATTGAGATAATTATAACATAATTTTCAATCATTCTTGATTAATTAACCGACCAGTATATATAATTAATAATGGAGGAAAAAAGGAAGGTGGGTTTTTATGAAAAAGCACCCGTTACATATGTTAGGGAGGCTTGTAGCAGGGAGAAATACACAATGGATCACTTTATCGGTGTGGGTTCTTATTACATTATTACTTTCATTTACGTTACCACAAGTGAACAGTATGAAAGAACCGAATCCGAAAAATTTACCTGAAACAGCTATGTCACAGCAAGCGGAAGCGCTTATGAAAAAAGAGTTTCCGAATAATGCAGGGAATCCGTTGTTAGTAGTATGGTATAGAGATGGTGGATTACAGTTACAGGATTATAAACTCATACAAGATGTTTATAAAGAGTTAAAAGCTAGTCCTTTAAAAGAACAATCAACGTTACCACCATTTGATACAATCCCAGAGCAAGTATTATCAAAAAGTGCATCAAAAGATGCTACATCATTTGTTACACCGGTATTCTTTAATAAATCTGCTGGTACAGATATATTAAAAGGAAATCTTGAAGAGTTTAGAAAAATAGTGAATAGTAAGGTGGATGAAGATCCATTTAAACAAAAAATAAGTGAATCTGGTTTACATGTTCGATTATCAGGACCTGTAGGTATTCAAACAGATGCAGTTAGTTTATTTAGTCAAGCAGATGTGAAATTGTTAGTGGCTACTGTATTATTAGTCTTGGTCTTATTAATTTTGCTTTACCGTTCGCCAATTTTAGCAATTTTACCTATACTTGTTGTTGGCTTTGCATACGGTATTATTAGTCCTACACTCGGTTTTTTAGCTGATCACGGATGGATTAAAGTAGATGCCCAAGCGATATCAATTATGACAGTATTATTGTTTGGCGCTGGAACGGACTATTGTCTATTTTTAATTTCGAGATATAGAGAGTACTTGTTAGAAGAAGAAAGTAAATATAAAGCATTACAACTTGCGATTAAAGCTTCTGGCGGTGCAATTATAATGAGTGCATTAACTGTTGTACTTGGATTAGGAACATTACTACTTGCTCATTATGGAGCCTTTCATCGATTTGCAGTACCATTTAGTGTTGCTGTATTTATAATGGGAATCGCGGCTTTAACAATTTTACCAGCACTATTATTAATTTTCGGTAGGATTGCATTTTTCCCGTTTATACCGAGAACAACTTCAATGAATGAGGAGTTTGCAAGAAAGAAAAAGAGAGCTGTAAAAGTTGAAAAATCAAAAGGCTCCTTTAGTAAAAAACTTGGAGATATTGTAGTACGAAGACCGTGGACAATAATTATGCTAACTGTATTTGTATTAGGCGGATTGGCTTCATTCGTACCACGTATTCAATACACATATGATTTACTAGAGTCGTTTCCAAAGGATATGCCTTCTCGTGAAGGGTTTACGTTAATTAGTGATCATTTCTCAGCTGGTGAACTAGCACCAGTAAAAGTTGTTGTTGATACGAAAGGAAACGAGCTTCCTATTAAACAAGAACTAGAGAAATTTTCTTTCGTAAATACAGTGAAAGAGCCAAAAGAGGGAAAAGAAAATAAGCAAATACAAATGTATGAAGTTTCTTTAGCGGAAAATCCATACTCAATTGAAGCGTTAGATCAAATTCCTAAATTGAAAAGTAGTGTAGAAAAAGTATTAAAAGATGCTGGGATTAGTAATGCTAAAGATCAATTATGGATTGGTGGGGAAACAGCTTCATTATATGATACAAAGCAAATTACGGAACGTGATGAATCAGTAATTATTCCAGTAATGATTAGCATTATCGCTTTACTATTACTTGTCTACTTACGATCGGTTGTTGCGATGATTTATTTAATTGTAACTGTCGTTTTATCATTCTTCTCAGCGTTAGGAGCAGGATGGATATTACTTCATTACGGTATGGGTGCGCCGGCCATTCAAGGTGCGATACCGTTGTACGCATTCGTATTTTTAGTTGCTTTAGGTGAAGATTATAATATCTTTATGGTTTCAGAAATATGGAAAAACAGAAAGACACAAAATCACTTGGATGCAGTAAAAAATGGTGTAATACAAACAGGTAGTGTTATTACATCGGCAGGTTTAATTTTAGCAGGAACTTTTGCAGTGTTAGGTACACTTCCAATTCAAGTATTAGTTCAATTTGGTATTGTAACTGCAATTGGCGTATTACTAGATACGTTTATCGTAAGACCGTTACTTGTACCCGCAATTACAGTAGTTTTAGGCCGATTTGCTTTTTGGCCAGGTAAACTTTCAAGAAAGAGTGAAGAAATACAAAAGGTGGATGCATAGTTAAAAAAGCCAAGGATATTTTCCTTGGCTTTTTTCAATTTAGTTAATTAATTTTTTGAAGTCAAATCATCAGCTGCAGCGTGATCAGCATCTTCAATTGTTGTTTCGGGCATTCCATATAAGCCGTTCATTGCTTGTTCTTCGATAGTAAGGTTTGCAGTATTATTATTTTGAATAGATGTAGTGTTTTCAGTAACATTTTCTTTTTTATTCATATTTTTGTTATTCATGTATGTATCCTCCAAATTTCATTTGATTTATCTATAGTATGTGGATGGATTTCCAGAAATATGTGAATTGATTCTTACATATGTTATATAATTAAATAAATAATTAGGGTGAAATGTACACTGTTAGGAGTGAACAATTATGGTGAAAGCAAGGGAATTAGCCTTCTAAAATAAAAAGAAAATTTTAGGAGGCTATTAGAATGAAGTTTCATGTAATTGATAGAGAAGATTGGAATAGAGAGCGGTATTTTGAGCATTATTTAAAGTTGAAATGTACATTTAGTATGACTGTGAATGTTGATATCACGATGTTATTAGAGGAAGTATATCAAAAGGGAATAAAATTTTATCCCGTTTTTATATATTTAATTTCTAGAATAGTAAATAATCATAAAAAATTTCGAACATGTTTTAACGATGAAGGAGTTTTAGGCTATTGGGAGGAAATGATACCGAGTTATACAATCTTTCATAAAGATGATAAGTCTTTTTCAAGTGTATGGACGGATTATTCAAGTGATTTCCGCACTTTCTATAAAAATTATGAAGACGATATGAGATGCTATGCTAGTGTTCATGGTCTTTTCACAAAAGAAAATATTCCGCCTAATGTATTTCCGATTTCTAGCATACCTTGGACTAGTTTTACTGAATTTAATCTTAATATTAATAATGATGAAAATTTTCTATTGCCAATTATAACTTGTGGGAAATATTTTAACGAAGGAAACAAGGTTATGCTACCAGTTTCATTGCAAGTACATCATTCGGTTTGTGATGGATATGATGCGAGTAAATTTATAGAAGATTTACAGCAGTTAAGTAATACTTGCAACGATTGGCTTAAGTAATATCTAATTTTTAATTATATAAAGTGAAACTTTAATCAGTCCTCACCAATCGGGCTTTTACGGGCAATTGATCCCCCACCTAACTTCTTTGCTTTCGCTGAATTTTGAGGTGGGGGTCTGTCTTACTGCCCGGCAAATAGCGGGATAAAATTGAAAATGAATAAAAGAAGAGAACATGTTTATATTACATGGTCTCTTTTTATTATTCATTAATACTAAGTAACTGTGGAAAATGTAGGGTGATTTGTAGTTTAATAGTAAAGAGAATGATTAGTGTTAATTTTCTTAGTTTTGAAAAAAATAAGGATATAAATGTTTTAATAGGGGGGGGAATAAAGTGAAATTCGTAAGCATTGAAAAAAATGAGGTCCTAATTGGGAATATGGCAAATTTGTATTGTAAAGTATTTGAGAAAACAAATTTCAATGAAATGATCAAGCGAATGAATAGGCATATAGAATATACAGGTTTTAAAGGTATAGTAGCAATAAATGATGAAAATGAAGTAGTTGGTTTTACTTATGGTTATCGCTCAATGGAGGGACAGTACTATAATCAATTAATGAGAGAAGCGTTACATCTAGAGCAAGTAGACGAATGGTTGCAAGATTGTTTTGAATTTGTAGAGTTAGCAGTTCACCCACAATATCAAAATAAAGGTCTTGGAACGAAATTACATAATGGATTACTAGAAGGGGTTTCAAATAGAACGAGTGTTTTAACAACACAAATAAACAATGAAAAAGCACATTCGTTATATGAAAGATTAGATTGGATAAATGTATTGGAGCCATTTCATCCAAGTAAAAATGATGTTCCATATGTAATAATGGGAAAAGCATTAAAAACAAAAGTGAATTGATAATTATGGCATTCACAAAAATTATTGGTTTGTAATAATGAAGGGGAAAACAACAATGATATCTATAGAAAAAGCTACAATTTTAGATGCTGAGAAATTAACAGAAATAATGAAAAGAACATTTGATGCAGAAGCAAAACAATGGCTATACGGCCAAGATGATGTCATGGATTATAACATTCAACCGCCAGGATATTCTTCAGTTGAAATGATGGAATATTCCATTGAAGAATTGGATTCTTTCAAAGTTGTAACGGATAAAGAAATAATCGGAGGGATAATAGTTACGATTTCTGGTAAGTCGTACGGTCGAATTGATCGTATTTTTGTAGATCCTGTTTATCAAGGTAAAGGAATTGGATCACATGTTATGAAATTAATAGAAAAGGAATATCCAAACATAAAGATTTGGGATCTCGAAACATCTAGTAGACAAATTAATAATCATCACTTTTATAAAAAGATGGGTTACCAAATGATTTTTGAGTCGGAAGATGAGTATTGTTACGTGAAAAGAATAAAAACAAGCTCAAACAAAGAGAGTGTAGTTACAAATAAAGATATGAAAAATAGTCAATACGAAAACTGTAATTTAGCAAATACAGAGTATTATCAAGTGAATTTAAAAAACAGTTCATTTGTTGGTAGCAATATAATGAATATGAATATGAGTAATTGTAATGTAAGTCAATCAAAGTTTAGAAATATAAATTTTAGATGGTCATCATATGCAGATTTAAATCTTTCTGGCAGTAAATTTAATTTGGTGACTTTAGGTGGAGTACAATTTAAAAATACAAGTCTCGGAGATGAGAAGGAACCTATTTTATTCAATAAATGTGATTTGGAAGGTAGTACCATAAGTGATAGTAATCTGAAAAATATTGAAATAAAAAATTGTGATATAGTCGGTATGAAACTAAATGGCATTCCGATTGAAAATTTGCTTAATTTATATAACAAGGTGAAAAGTTAACCATATCCATATAGTTGTTAATCTTTTTGGAAGTTAAGTATTATATCGAAATAATTATGTAAAAATGACACAAAGAAATACGGATGAGAAGGTCATTCATGATCGTTTCTAGAATACACCACAAATATATTGTTATTTATATGGAGGAGAGAAAGATGGGGATTAACGTTAGAGCGGTAGAAATACAAGATGCTAGAGCAATTCATCGTATATGTATACAAGATGACGTTTTACCGTATATGATTTTCTTACCTAGCATGCGTGTAGACGCTATGGAAAATAGAATTCGAAATTTAGCACCAAATCAATTTGAATTTGTTGCAGAATATGATAGAGAAGTTGTTGGGTTTGTAGGTTTAACACAAAGCCAGGGCCGAAGATCTCATTCAGGTGATTTATTCATTGGGGTAGACAGTGAATATCATAATAAAGGAATTGGGAAAGTACTTCTTACGAAGATGCTTGATCTGGCTGATAATTGGTTAATGTTAGAGAGAGTAGAACTAGGTGTGTTAGAAACGAATCCAAAAGCAAAAGCTTTATATGAAAAATTTGGATTTGTAGAAGAGGGAGTAAAGATAGGGAATTTGAAAGCTCATGGAAAGTTTATTAATGAAATTATGATGAGTCGTTTTAGACCGGATGGTTTAATTGTACATAATGAATAGTTAAAAGCATGACAGTATACTGTCATGCTTTTTTATTAGAACTTGGCTGTAATAAAAATAATACTAAACCAATAAAAATAACGGTAATTCCTAGTCCTTGTTGTAAAGAAATGGTCTCATGTAATATAAAGTACGCTAGTATACAAGTTCCAATTGTTTCTCCTAAAATACTCATTGAAATTACAGTAGCACTCATCCATTTTAATAACCAATTAAAAATGGTTTGTCCTAAAATTGTAGCAATGAAAGCTAATCCAATAAAGCACAACCAAGTTTGTGTAGAGTAATGGATGAAAGATTCTTGTTGCGTGAAAGCAAATATGCCAAGAAAGCCAGCACTACTTCCATAACTAATTACCGAATATGGTATAAGTGCTAAATCTTTACGAACGTGTTGGCTAATGAAAAAATAAGCAGTAATGATACCGGCAGCGATAAATGCTAAAATATCTCCATATAAAGCTTCTCCGCTAATTTGGAAATCTTGCCAGCCAATGATGATACTACCTGAAATAGCGATGAGGCAACCAATAACTGCTCCTTTCGTAAATCTCTCCTTAAATAAAAAATAACCACCAATCATTGAGAATAAAGGTTGTAGCGTTACGATAACTGTAGAGCTTGCTACAGAAGTATATTGTAATGATTCAAACCATAGTACATAATGTGCAGCTAAAAATAGCCCAGATATGAATCCGAATACCCATTGTTTTTTCGTTAAATTTTTTAGCTCATTTCGACTATTTTTATTAAATAGTAATAACGGTAACAGAATTAGTGTGGCAAAGAATAATCGGTAAAAAGCAATGATTGTCGCAGGAGCATCTGCCAATTTTACAAAAATAGCTGAAGTTGATAAGGCGAATACACCAAAAAATAAGATGCAATATGAAAGAATAGGTGATTTCAAAGTTTGTCCCTCCGATAGAATGTTTATTATAATAAACTTAATGCGATATAATGTACAAAGGTAAGTATATAAGTCCCGGAGATAATAGGGAAGGGTTATTTGCCTTTGTTTAGTATGTCAGCACAAAGACAACGAAACATGCATTATGATGGACGAAAGGAAGTTTTACTATGGTACATGATAGGCTTGGACAAACAGTATTAAGTTATCGTAAGAAAAATAATATGACAATTCGTGAATTCGCTGATTATGCAGGGATTAGTACGTCGTTAATTAGCCAAATTGAAAGAGGACATGCTAATCCTTCTTTAAATGTTTTGGAATTAATTGCAAAAGCATTAAATGTACCGCTGTTTACACTTTTTATTAACGATATTGATACAGATTCGCTCATTTCTAAGAAAAAAGATCGAAAAAAAGTATATCGGGAAAACAATAATCACATTGTATATGATGTATTAACACCTGATTTTATGAAAGCACGTATTGAAATGCTAATGATGGATTTAAATAAACAAGCAAACACAACAGAAAGCCATTATTCCCATGAAGATAAGGAAGAAATTGCTGTTGTTATGAAAGGGGAAGTGTATGTGGAATTGGAGGGAAAAGAATATTTTTTAGAAGAAGGCGATGTTGTACGTATTCCACCGAATGTGAAGCATCGATTTTTGAATAAAAGTGATGAATCGAATCACATTTTATTTGTACTGACACCATCTTTAGGATGAAAATATAGTGATTTTTATCCCGCATTAACGGGCAGTAAGACCTCCCTCGAAATTCAGTGAAAGCAAAGAAGTTAGGTGGGGGATTAACTGCCCGTAAATGCCCGATTGGTTCAACTAATAATCAGTGGGG
>NZ_JXIS01000136.1:0-7768 GCF_000836715.1 Bacillus sp. L_1B0_5
ATGACACTTTTCTTTAGATTTCCACCAATCATCACAACAATGCTTTTTCTGAGAACTCCAGCAATCATTTTTCCAAGACATTCATTTCTACCTCCTTTTAATAGTGTTCATATTATTCTATGTTTTAATAAAAAAATGGCTTGTTTATTAACCTACTATTTTCCTTTTATATGATAGAGTATTTTCTACTAGATATAGAGTTCATACAAACAATGCTAATTTTTAAGAGATAATAGACAGAACTACTAGTTATGGTATTTTCCCATGAACATTTGTTAAAGAAAACATTCTGATTATAAATAATATCTTATTTTGGAGTACACTTCTCTGAATGTATATTTCACAATAGCGAAGGAAAAACGGGTGCGTCTTTCGGGGAGAGGGGGGCCTATTAAAAGAAAAAAGATTTGTTTTAGAAAGTGGATCTAAACATTAAATACAGCAGAATCCAACTCTCCTCATTAAACAACATATTAATTATGAGAGGTCTGTTTTTATAATTAATAATGAAAAGAGTGTTTAGTACAAGTGTTTGTTTTTTTCTTTCTATGTTTTTGCCTCGTACCCTTTTAAGCAAGTGGACATACTTTATTAATAGAAAGGATTAGGGGGTGAGGTTTTGAGGTCTCGATTTAATAATTGTAAAAAGAAGTGTAGATGTAAACAGGATGATTGTTGGGATGCTTTCGAAGAGTGTAAAAAAGAACATGAAGAACAAAATAAAAAATGCGATTGTTGCTGTGTTCAAGGAATTAGAGACGAGCTTAAAAAATTAGTACACAGTGCAGTGCGCATTACTACAACAGGAAATAATTTTGAAGGAACTGTTTCTTCAGTAACTTGTGATGTTGTAAGGCTTGCTAATAGTGCTGGCGTAGTTACGGTAATTGTATCTGTATGTAAAATTGAAGCTATTGAACTATTGTTGACATAGGAAAAAAGCATAATTATGTTTTTTTATAAAGCCATTCACATGAATGGCTTTATTTTAATTTCATATAAAAGGAGAATATATTCTTTATATAGAAATAAGTTTGAGGCTATAAAGAGTGATGTACGAAAGGAGCATGGAAATGATCAAACTAGAAATCTTTAAAAAATCTGATTTTAAACAATTAATAAACTGGATTAATTCCGAAGAATTTCTAATACAATGGTCAGGAAATGCCTTCACATTTCCTTTAGACGAACAGCAATTAGAGAAGTATATAGAAAGTGCAAATACACTCGCTTTCAAAGTGGTAGATGAAGAGACTTCAGACGTTATTGGTCATATTTCGCTTGGGCAAATAGATAATATTAATAAGTCCGCTAGAATTGGAAAAGTATTAGTTGGTAATACAAAGATGAGAGGACGTTCTATAGGAAAACATATGATGAAAGCAGTACTTCATATTGCTTTTGACGAATTAAAACTACATAGAGTAACTCTTGGTGTGTATGATTTTAATACATCGGCCATTTCATGTTACGAAAAAATAGGGTTTGTAAAAGAAGGCTTATTAAGAGAGTCAAAAAGAGTAGGAGAAACGTATTGGAATTTATGGGAAATGAGTATGTTAGAATATGAATGGAAGAAGTAGCAACAATAGTGATTTATAATTATGTTATGTTAACAAAAGGGGCTTGGTGGGTATAGTGGATAATAAAACAAAAATAATTTCAATTGCAGCTGTTTCGGGGGGAGGTAAAACTACAATTACAGAAAGATTAAAGCATAAGTTTAAAAACTCAAAAGCTCTATATTTTGATAGTTATACATTTGATAACTGTCCCGCTGATATTTGTAAATGGATTGATGATGGGGCGAATTACGACGAGTGGGTATTAACACCATTAATTCATGATATTGAGCAACTTATACAAAATAATACCTTAGACTATATTATTGTAGATTATCCTTTTGCATACTTAAATAGTGAGATGCGAAAATTCATTGATGTAACTATATTTATTGATACGCCTTTGGATATTGCGATGGCTAGAAGGATTTTGCGAGATTTTAAGGAAGGTACAATAGATGAAATATATAATGATTTGGAACATTACATGACATATGCGAGAAAAGCTTATTTAGAGGCAATTCATACTGTTAAGCCGAATTCAGATATCGTATTGGATGGTTCTTTATCTGTAAGTGAAATAATTAATCACGCTGTAGAGGAACTTGGTCGAAGAGAAGTGATTGTCAATGGTTAAATGTATAGAGGAATATATACAAGTTACTGATTTTAAAATGTATACGAAAATACTCCAAGGAAAGAAGCAGCAGCCTGTTATTATATTGGAATCAGGCTATGGCGATTATTCGAAGGCATGGAATCAAATTGCTGAAGGACTGACGGAATATGGTACGGTACTTACATACGATCGGGCTGGATTAGGCAAAAGCGGGAAGAGTTCCAAGAAACGTATTAGTTCTGAAATGGTAAAAGATTTGAGAACATGCTTAAATCTTTTACAACTGAAGCCACCTTATATTTTTGTAGGACATTCTTTTGGTGGTATAAATGCACGTTTATTTACGGATTTTTATCCTGAAGATATGTTGGGAATGGTTTTGGTTGATTCTACACCAGTAAATTATAAAGAAGCATTTTTGCAAATCATGTCTCCAGAATTTCAAGAAGCTTACTATAAACAATTTGTACATGAAAGTTCTTATGAAGAGTTTATGTTTAGTCTGGGTGAAGCAGATAAATATTGTCAGTCAACGAGAAATATTCCACTCGTCGTGTTAGCAGCTGGTAAAAAAGCTTTTTATTCGCAAGATGCACAAATAAAATGGTTACAATTGCAAGAAGAATTATTACGATTATCAAACAAAAATAAACTAATAATTGCAGAACAAAGTGGTCATTATATTCAAAAAGATGAACCACATTATATAACAGATGCTGTTAGGTGGATAATTGGAGTAGGGGAGAGATAAATGTGTACACATTATTTCAATATAATTGGCAAGTAAGAGAAGATTGGTTTAAGTGGTGTGAACAACTTTCAGAGGAAGATTTACTTTGCAAACGTGTTGGTGGTGTTGGGGGTATTTTAGAAACATTATTTCATATTGTAGATGTAGAGTATAGTTGGATTAGTGCTCTTCAAGGAGAAGATGATAGAGAACCGCAATTTAAAGATTATCAATCGATTCAAAAAGTGAAAGCGTTATCTGATTTATATAAACGAGAATTAAAAGCTTTTTTGCAGTTGTGGTCATCTAGTCTAGAATGTAAGATGTTTAATGCTTCGTGGACAGATAAAACATATACATACGGTGAAGTTTTAAGACATGTAATCGTACATGAAATCCATCATATTGGTCAGCTATCTATATGGGCGAGGGAGTTAAACTTGCAACCAGTTTCAGCAAATTTGATTGGAAGAGGATTATAGAATTAGAAACCGACTTGCATCTTAAACGCAAGTCGGTTTTTATATATAAGAAGATTTCTTAATTGAAATCCTCGGATTTTTTCTGACGTATATGTAAAAACATTAAGGTGGTAATGATTAAGAAAATCATTATAGTTTGTATAATTAAGTTTTTAAACTGAAGCAATATTGTCCAAGATGTAAGGGTGTCTTTAAAAGCTTGGAGTGCAGAGTACGAGGAAGGATCAAAACCATACTGTAGCAACTTTTTTGTTTCAATAAATGAGATGTTTTCTTCATCTGCATCTAATATTACTGAAATTAGTCTAGTATCTCCTAGTTCTGCTGTACTGACAAAACTATAATTACCGTTAGTTGAAAAACTAGTTTGTAAGCCATCAACACCTTGAAGTTTAATGTTTTCATTAAGGGAATATATCATTTTATTCGTATTGAAAACCTGGGAATCTTTGAAGGTAAATTGGTAAGAGGTTAGTTTCGTAATATTCAATACATCTGGAAAATCTTTTACTAATCGTGCAGCTAGTTTAGCTGCGTCTATTGCTGTTGTAGTTGATTGTTTATTTGTATCATGATTAATTCCAGTAGAGTTTAGAAATGGAGATGGTTGTAATAACTGTAGTTCTTTTGCTTTTTTATTCATTAATATTGTAAAGTTATCTTCATTTCCAGCAATGTGTTCTGCTAGAGCGAGTGCAGAACGATTATTCCCTGCCAGTAGCAATGCATGAAGTAAATCACGAACCGTTGTTTTATCATTCGATGTTACTTGTATAGGGCTTGTCTCTACTCGGAAAACTTCGTTACTTATTTGTACGAAGTCATCTAACTGTATTTTTCTATCATTTAGTTGCTCCAATACGATATATTCTGTCATTAATTTAGATAAAGTAGCTGATTGTACTGGAGTTTCTTCATTTTTTTTATAAACAATTTCACCCGAATTAGCATTTATTAAAATAGCTGATTTAGCTTGAATAATCGGACCATTTACATAAAGGTAAAAATATAAAACGATAAGTGCAGTAATGAAAAAAGATAATAATAAAATAGCGAATTTTTTTAAGAATTGCATAAGCGATCCTCCTATTATGACATCAATAATAGTATTGTAAAAAGGAATGCTTAATTAGGAAGAAAGAAAAGGTAAAGAATTTCTAAAGAATTATAAAGGATTATTAAATTTAGGGAAATAATAGAAAAAGTTCAATTTCTTATATGATAAGAAACTGAACTTTTTATTTGTAATATTAACATTTGTATGGAAGTAGTTTTACGGTGAATGTTGTTTTTTCGTCATCACTATATACTTCAATTGTTCCTTTATGCAACTCGACTATACTTTTTGCAATTGCTAATCCAAGTCCAGATCCACCAGTGTTTGTAGAGCGTGATTTCTCAACGCGATAAAAACGTTCAAAAATATGAGGTAAATCCGTACTAGGAATAGGTTGTCCGTAATTTGTTATATCAATTGTAATCATATTATTGCTTTCATAAGCAGTAAGGTCAATATAGCGACCTTCGCTTCCATAAGCGATAGCGTTTATAATAAGATTTTCAAACACACGCACTAATTTGTCACCATCAGCTAATACCATGAGCTTTTGAGACGGGAAAGAAGGCCGACATTCTATATTAGCTTCTTGAACCTGTATGCGGAATTGAACAGTTAATTGTCCAAGTAACTCTACAATATCAATAGGGACAGAATACAAGCTTAATTCTTTATTTTGAACACGTGTATATTCGAACAAGTCATTCATTAATGCATTAAGACGAGTTACTTTATCGTAAATGACTTGAATATAGTATCGCAATTCCACTTCATCTCTATAATTATCATGATGGATTAAATTTACGTATCCAACTATAGAAGTAAGAGGAGTGCGTAAGTCATGTGATACATTTGTAATAAGTTCACTTTTTGCTTGTTCCGCTTGTCTTTCTTCATCAATTGAGACTTTTAATTGTTCAACAATTTCATTGACCCCGATTGCTAACTCTTCCAGATAGTTATGATTTACAATAGAAACTTTATGATTGAAGTTTCCATTTGCAATGTAACGAATTTCTTCTATCATTTTTTTAATACAAGTTTCATAGTAAAGTTTTCTCTCGTGACGATAAAAAATGTAAAGATAGGATGAAAAAATAGAAAATAAAAACAAATAAGAAACAATCATCATCCATAAAGACTCTTTAATCCCTTTATACTTTTCATAACCAAAAATTCGAATGAATTCTTTACCAAGTTCGGTTAGAGTAAGTGAACTCTCAATTACACTCGTAACGAGGCGATAAATAATTAATTCAGTAATAGGAGTGAGTGTGATAGCTAATAAGAGCCAAAAAATAAGTTTCCATTTAGGAATATCTTTTAATATATCAAATGCTTCATTTCTCAATTTTATAGCCAACTCCCCAAACAGTATGAATCAATTTTTCTCCATTCATTACTGTTTCAAGTTTATCCCGTAAGTTGCTAATATGGACCATTACCGTCTTATTTGAACCATAACCATCTTCATTCCAAACGCGTTCGAAAATTTCTTCTGAACTAAATACTCTTCCTGTATTACTCGCAAGTAAATATAAAATATCGAATTCAATAGAAGTGAGTTTAATATACTCTCCATTTACTTTAACAGTATGATTATGTTTGTGTATTTCAACAGAGCGAATACGAATAATACCATCTTCATTCTTTTGCGAAGTAGCATTTTGGAAAGAGGATCTTCGTAATAAAGCTTTTACTCTAGCTACTAATTCTAATGGATTGAATGGTTTGATCATATAATCATCGGCACCTGTCATAAGACCTAATATTTTATCCATATCTTCTGCTTTTGCACTAAGCATTAGAATTGGTACAGTATTATTTTCACGTACTTCCTGACAAACTTCTAATCCGTTTCGTTTTGGCATCATAATATCCAAAATCATAAGGTCAACTTCATATGTAGAAACCTTTTGCAATGCTTCATCGCCATCATAAGCTTTATAAATGTTATAGCCTTCATTTCGCAAATAAACAGCAAGTAATTCAACAATCTCTTTATCATCATCAATAATTAATATATTTTTATTCATTGTGTAGTTCCTTTCCTTACAAATCATCAACATTACTATAATATCAAACATTTATGTACTTGTAGCGATGATTCTGTATAAAATTTCATGTAACGTATTAAAAAGGAGTAAAAAGATTAATAACGAATATAAAATAACAAGGATATTTAGATTCTACATTATACTGAAAGTTAGTTATAAGGGGGATTTTCTATGCTATATAATGATATATATTCATTTACTCCAACTGGAAAAATAGAAAATGATATTAAAGATTTTCTACTAAAATATAATAAAGAGTTTACATATAAACATTCAATGCGTTTGGCAAATGAGGCAAAAAAGATTGCGGAAAAGTTTCACGTAGATAAAGAAAAAGCAGCAATTGCAGGATATTTACATGATATTAGTGGCATTTTTCCGAATGAGGAGCGGATTGCAGTTACTGAAGAATTTGGGGTAGAAATAGTGGAAGCAGAAAGAAAATTTCCTATGATTATTCATCAAAAATTATCGAGAGTAATCGCAAAAGAAATATTTAAAGTAGAAGATGAAGAAATTTTAAATGCAATTTGTTGCCATACAACGTTGCGTAAACATGCAACGAAAATGGATTTAGTATTATTTGTTGCAGATAAAATAGAATGGGATCAAAAAGGGACACCACCATATTTAATAGAAATAAAAAAAGGATTGGAAAAATCTTTGGAAAAAGCAGCTTTTGTATATATTTCATATTTGTGGGAAAGGAAAGATACATTGAAAGTTATACACCCGTGGCTAGAAGAAGCATATTGGGATTTAAAAAGAATTGTACAGTAGAAAGGACAAGGAAATACAATTAAAAGAATATATGAATCAAGCATTTCCAGGAGTTACATTAGGACCCTACTTATTATCTCAGTGGGAAAATCATTTACATTTTGATTTCGGAAAAGATAAATATCAAATTGTAGAAGGAACCGACGATTTAAATATGGAATACTTTTCTCAACTATATACATATAATAAATTCTTATTTGAAGACATATTTTCAAAAGAAGATGTAGTGTTTGTAGTGACAAATGTTTATAGATTTAAAAAGGAAAACATAAAAACTCCACAGAAAATAAATGTATACAATAAATATATTAAGAAAAGAGATTTAAGATTTCATATAAGACAAGAAACGTTACCGTTTCTATTTGAAGATGAAGAAGCAGATTTATCCCGCATTAACGGGCAGTAAGACCCCCACCTCAAAATTCAGCGAAAGCAAAGAAGGTAGGTGGGAATCAACTGCCCCTAAAAGCCCGATTGGTTC
>NZ_JXIS01000137.1:0-8237 GCF_000836715.1 Bacillus sp. L_1B0_5
CAAGTATCGAATATGTTAAAGAATCATGAGTTAGCAAAAGCAATTCGTGAGGTATCTTGGTCGCAATTTCGAGCCATGTTAGAATACAAAGCAATTTGAAATCATGTGTTATAGGGAGATCGTCTCTAGTGAAAGGTGGAACTATTACTGGATCTACAGAAGTAATAGGGTATTTTGAACCAATTGCAACTACAGGAGAGGTATATACTGTATTATTTGCTGGATCTGTAGTTGGCATCTCAACTGTTGAGAAATAAGTAAATCCAGCCTCTTTAATTAATTCTCTTAGAGCATCGACACTAAATACTTCTTGAAAACCTATAACATCACAGTTCATATTTAAAAGTTGGTCTTTTATCCATTTCTTCTTACTTTCCCATGCTTCGCTTGAATAAACTGAACCAGGGTTATACCATGCCATGGGTGGTTTGGAAAATTGATATAAGTTAAATGTTCCACAACGAATTTGCATAATTTTCTCCTTAATTTATTTTTAAATCTTACCTACAATATGATTTTGTATTCTTAGCTATAGATTGTAATTAATAGCATGTTTTTATTTATCCTTTTTTTAACATAAGATTTCTTCTTTAAAATGTGAAGGAGTGAAACACCAATTTTAGCGGAGAGATGAATCTTGGTAGGCATAAGCCTACATGTAATTTAAGAAATTGAGTGTCTTCAATTAGAAATTTTCTGATATAGTGGTGTAGTATAAGAATTTTTAAGGTAGCTCTTAAGAGAAGAGTGCATTTATATTAAAAAAATCTTGATATGAAAATCTAAATTGTATAATATATAGGTATATTATTATTGTGTTTAATTTTGTTTATTCCCACACCTTATGTGTTGTGGTTGAGTTGTAGAAGCAAGTTTTGTTCTTGTTTCAATTGTGAAAGGGCTTCTTTGAGCCGATTAGTGCACATATAGCTTGTTTTGCTATGCACATTTTTAATCGACTTGAAGAAGCCTTTTTTTGTTGTTTTCAAGTTTGCAGGTGGGGTTATTTATAATTCATAACATAACAAGATGAAAAGAGATAATGTTTGAATAGTATTAGTTGATCCAAAGAGTAATCTAAAGAGCCGAATGATATATTTACTGATATAGATAAGTTAGCGGAGAGTACGATTGAAGAACTACGGTTTTAATTATGTGAAGGTAGTTTATACAGGGGAAAAGGAAGAACTAAGTGATAGGAATACTTGGATCTTCCTTTTTTATTGCAACTAGAAATTTAGAGGGAATGATTATGAATATAAAAAATGATTTAGCGGAAAGATTTCGTTAAATTTTAATAAATAGAAGGAAAAGGAAAAATAAATTCATAAAGGGCTAGTTGAAGTACGATTCATTTGCATAATCGAGAGGGAAAATGTATTGGTGAAACGTCTTGTTTCTTGCTGACCAAGAGAATGCAGACTGATTAGTGGAGAGTAAGAGCGTATTACTACTCTTATAAAGGAAATTACATTAGAAAAGGGTCTGTCAGTGTTTACAATTTAGTTGTTACATCGGTCTAAAAGAATTTGGATGGAGAAGTAAATGCTAAGTGAGAACATGAACGACATTTCTAGAACTTGAACAATTGTGATTGCACCAATAATAGAAATTGTTCTTTTTGTTAAATAGTGAAAATTAGAAGCAGAAGAGATAAAAACGTTAAAGTGGACTGAAAAAGTGACAGAAAGAGAACAAGGACTAACATTAGTTATAAACATATCTAATAAGAAGTGCTATCGGATTTATACAGAAGGAGGAATATTACTGGAAAATATATGAATGTATATAAAATTTGAGGTGAATCTACCCAATTTCTATACATTAGTTGAATGAAATAGTAGATAACTCAGGATTATCTAACATCCATTTCTCAGTTGAATTTTCTTAGATAAATAGAATGAAATATAGTATGTTCTCGCTCATTTTTATAAAGATAAAATATCTTTTTATTTTTATAAAAATGAGTGAAACAGAACGATTCACCATATAAGAATATTCGACTATAATGAAGCATTGTACGTCATTGTAATATTAAGATGTTTTAAGATTAAAGTGATTATTAGTCATAAAATATGAGTTTCGAGACCTCAGCAAAATATTGCAATGCTTTATATACATGAGATTGTAAAAATTATTTTATTAAAATTACTGGAGGCTGATGAAATATGATAATAGATCATATAAGCAACAATGTAGTAAAAAAATTGGAACAAACGGTGCGCTATGAAAAGAAACAGGTACAGGTATTACGTGTAAGTAAAAGTAGTTCTAATATGCACGCTTACATGATTTTCCCAGAATTCTCAGAGGTTAAAATTTCAAATACTGAACTGGATGAATATATAGAAAATCTATCAACAAGTCTAAAATATGTCATTGATCGCAAGTTAAATCAACAAGAAATTGAAAAACAAAATCATTCTTTCATTATGACGTGCGCAGTTGAGGAAGATGGTGTTATAGATGATGAAACGATTCATTTTAATACGACGTATGTTAAGCCACCTACACTTGCGAGTAAGGTATTTAAGCTAGTGTGTGGTTTAGGAAATCGTCTGAATAGCTTAAAAGAGTTACATATAACAGTATTAAATAATAATATTAATCGAATTGAAATAGAGTTTTATAATGAAAATGAAACATATGTAGCAGTAGAAAAAGAAGAAATTGCAAATGCGATTATGGGGGCATATACAAAAGCAAATATCTATTATTCCGCAGATCTCCGTTATGTTGCAGAAGGAAATGAAATTAAATTAAAAAGCATTAAGCCAAAATTAGCGGGTGATGTGTTGTGAAGCGAGAAAAAGGGATGATTGGAGTTTTATGTATATTTGTTTTTATGATTCTAGTACTCATACCTTTACATACAGCTCATGCATCTGTAAAAGTGGATTTTAATGAATTGAAAGGAAATGATGTTTCTTCATCTTTTAAAGAAGGATTAAACAATCGAACAAAAACGAAAGAGAAAGACGATTCATTTGGGTCATCAATTATACAAAAAGTTGAGGGTATGTATGCACCAGCTTTTAAAGTAGGGGTAAATATCTTTTCTATCTCTTTCATATTAGGTGTTATTGTCATGGTTATGGCGTTAATTACAAAGAATGGCCAATGGATGAAATGGGCAACGGGGAGTATGATTTTCTCGTTCGTTAGTATGATGGCAATGAGATTAAGTGTATATTTCTTATTTAGTTCGGATGTATTTTCGTTTATGAACATTTTTACAGATTTTTTAGACCTGTTTAAATCAACAGCACTTATTTGTACACCCTTTATGTTAATTGCAGGAATTCGTTTACGAAGAATTCATGAGAGTACAAAACAACCTGAGTATTATCGCTGGTCTAATCGCGTAATAACGGGATCTTGTTTACTATGTATGTTAGCCGTACTGGCTCCATGGTTATTTGCGAATATGTAAAGAAATATATATAGATGCAAAAGGTACTGAATGTTCATTCAGTACCTTTTATCAACCCATCTGATTTTTCCTTTCGTATTCTGCAAATAGTTCCTCTGATATAGGGGATAATTCGTCAATTTTTAATTGTTTTTTGTTGTAAAGGATTTCCTTTTGTAGAATGAACCCTCCTTGTAGTAGAGCTGGTATGCCTACAAAACAGACGAGGAAGATAGAAACTAAAATAATATTTTACTTAGAAAAGTATTTCTCATGTTTAAAAATGACTTAATTTATTTTGAAAGGATTGCTTGTTTTGAAAAGAAATCAAGAATATGCCGCTTTACGAAATTCTATCTTGATAGGTTGGCTGCTCACAATTATCGCTATGGGCCTATCTATCTATTTTTCTTCAATTGTATATTTACTAATTGGATGTTTCATTTTGTCATTAAAATACGGATTAATGGGAACTATAAAGAATGTAGAAAAGCGTTTGCCAACTTGGGCTAATTTTGGAGTAATTGAAAAGCCAGTGAATCGGAGGGTGACAAGACCGTTTCAATTCCGGGGCGGACTCATTGCTTCATTAGCATTAGGATTCATAGAGATGGTGATAAAAGGTTTATGTATCTCATATTATATTTTAGGATTAGAAACTCATGTATATCGTTTAATGCGTAGAAACACAAGAGTGTGAAAGGAAGGCTTATATTATGAAAGTACTAATATTTGAATTAATTCTAATTGTGCTTCTGATACCGATAAATATTATGGTAAAAAAACATGCACCAAAATGGAAAGGGAAAGCCGGAGAAAAGATGGTAAAACGTATATTAAGCAAATTAGATCACGAAAGGTATCGGGTGTTACATGATGTGACGGTTCATACAGAGTATGGTGATACAACTCAAATTGACCATATTGTAATCGCAGAAACAGGTATATTTGTTATAGAGACGAAGAACTATGAGGGCTGGATCTATGGAAGTGAGAAGGCGGCAAGATGGACACAAGGTATTTTTAGAAAGAAACACTCTTTTCAAAATCCATTTCGACAAAACTATAAACACATGAAAGCAATTGAATGGGTGATGGATCAACAGCTGCCATGTATTTCTATTGCAGCGTTTCATTCAAAATGCAGTCTAAAAAGAGTAAATGTTCATTCTAAACATAAACATGTCCTATATTATAACGATCTAAAAAAATGTGTCGAATCCTATATTGATGTGAAACTAACAAAGGACGAGGTCGAGCATATATACCAAACTATTTTGCGAGCAAATATTACCGATAAGGATATTAAGAATAAACATGTGAAGTATTTACATAATAAGTTTGCTCAACAGTAAGAAATGGAGATAGGAACATGGTATATATAATTGGATTTTTGGTAATTATCGTAGTAGTTATTCGTCTTAACATGAAGTATTACCAGTTAAAAGGAAACTCAAAAGATTTTGTGATGAAAAAGAAGGATTAAGGATATATTTTAGTAATAGAGGTAATAGAATACGTATATTATTTTGGCCGTCACCAAAAGGCCATAAGAACCGTTTTACGATCAATAAATAAAATCACTATATAACTATTTATGGATGTTGGTGATAAAATAAATAAAAATAAACGGGAGGTTTAGTTGTGAAAGAAGTGTTAGATGTTGAAACGTATTTAAAGAAAATGAAAAATCAGAAAATAAATTATGACAAAGTATTAAGAAAAATGATTAAAGATTGGGGGGGAAGGAACGAAAGACCAAAAGTTTTACTTCATTCATGTTGTGCTCCTTGTAGTACTGCTTCATTGGAATTTCTTGTAGAATATGCAGATGTTACAATCTTCTTCTCAAACTCGAATATCCATCCGAAAAGTGAATATATGCGCCGCTCGAATGAACAAAAGGTTTTTGTAGAAAAGTTCAATGACCGTACAGGGCACACAGTAGGATTTATTGAAGATGACTATCGTTCGAATGTATTTTTTAAAATGGTAAAAAAAGAAGGTTTGGCAGAAGAGCCAGAAGGTGGACTTCGTTGTGCAGCCTGCTTTGATATGAGATTGGATCGTTCAGCTGAGGTAGCACAAGAAAGAGGATTTGATTACTTTGGTAGTGCGATTACTCTTTCTAAAAATAAAAATAGTCAATTAATAAATGAACTTGGAGTTGGTGTGCAACAAAATTATGATTCACGTTATTTACCGAGTGATTTTAAAAAAAGTAATGGATATCAACGTTCTATTGAAATGTGTAATGAATATGATGTTTTTCGTCAATGTTATTGTGGATGCTCATTTGCAGCAGAAAAACAAGGTATAGATTTACGGTCGGTGAACAAAGATGCAATAAATTATTTGAAAGAAAATAATCTTAGTTTGAAAAAAGAGATTTAATGGAGAGAAATTTGATGTGAAATTAACATATGATCTACAACAGAAACGTATTATGTTTCTAAATGATAAACGTAAAAAGCTAAAATTGTTTTGGGATAACTCCTTACTGGTTAAAGTTCTAGAGAAGAAAAAAACAATAAGGAGTGTTTTATTAATCGCGCATTGCCCCTGCCTCTCGAGAAGTCATTGCTCCTTGTCCGGCTCTTACATCATTTTGAATTTCTTGTTTCACTTTTTGTGCATCAGTTTCAGCAAAATCTGCTTTCATAACAGAACCAGGACTTTTTATAGCTTTTTTATGATCTTGCATACAACTCCTCCTTAACCTAACGTTTAACAACCTTATTATTTACAAAAATACACTCGGTATACCTTACTCAATTAATTGAACGTGTCTCATGTAAAGCACAAGGTAGGAATTAGATAAGTTTCCAAACATACTATTTTATATATGAATTCAATATTATAAAATCATTAATTTAATATATAAAATTAATAAGAATTATGATATGATAAAAGTAACAAAATACTTCTAAAACTATCTTGCAAAAGGACACACCTACGCATACATATGCCATAGGTGTGTCCTTTTTATTTGTTTTAAAACCTCGGAAACAAAAGGGGAGATATATGTTGTGTACTAATGAAATTACACCGGTAAATATACCTTAAAAAAGATTGTAAAAGCAAAAAAAGAATGAGAGAGGCACAGTATTGGAATATCCGGAATTTGAAAATCCCTCATTTAAACTTGTTTTTAACGATTACCCGAATTGGATTCAGGCTTATAGTTGTAATTATCGAGCGGTCAATTCAATTTATATTCCATTTATTTATTAGGTAGAGCGAAACGAATACTTAATGAAATCTTGGATTAAGTTTATTTGCATTGCATCATTCGTTTTTTAAATGACTGCATGTAGCAGTAAGATGCAAACAACAAATGACTCGAGACCTACCCAAACCATGCAAAAGGGCATACAACAGAGTATAGAAGGGCAACATATTGTTGATATTCCAGAAGCCTATAAGGGTTAAATTAAAAAACTTAGAAACAGTTAAAGGTAATAAATGGTAAATATGGAGATGCAGACGTGAACATAAACAGGAAAAAGCAGACCGTTAAATTACTTTTATTAGATAGACTTGAATCTGTATCTCAAAAATTTAAACTGAAGAGATGTGAAAGGAAGCATCTTAACTATAGAAGAATCAAATAAAAGGTAATAGATCGTGGACTACAAGCGGACAAGTATGACAGAAAATTAGCATATGTATTTGTGAAGTAATACATATAGACGAATTGAAGGTCAAATCAGGATATGGCATTGTAGCTTATATTTAAAAAACTAACATTACGCTGCTGCCATAAATGATAGAAAGCGAAAAAGAAGCAAAAGTATCAAAGGTTGGCGTGTGGAGTATATAAGATGTTGTAGAGGAACAAAAACAGCTTTATAAAACCATCATGATGTGGATAAGTGCTCGATGTATACTGAATCAGTTGTAATACAAATACTCATACAAAAATGGAGGTTTCATAAATGAATGAGAACAAAAGAAATATGATCTTATCCTTTATTATTTCAATAATATTTATTTTCGCGAGTCTATTGTCATTTAGTAGTAATGAATATGTGTATGTTATCTTAAAAATTGGTGCTGCAGCTGGTGTAATTAATATTGTAATGATGAGCGTTTTCTTGTATTTTCAAAGAGAAAAAACAGGAAATCTGTTGAATTAATACAGTAAGGTTTCATAGTTTCCTTACCCGTATTAAAAAGAAAAGAGGGATGACTGGGAAGATATCAACAATTGGATACAGTCTATTGAAATAGGGTACTCGAAACACGGAAATAAACTAGTCATATATTAGCAAATGTTTTGCATTAAAAAAACAGGTGAGGCGAAAATAAGATGTCGATCATTCAAAAGTATCACATTGCAATTGCTTGGACGATAGCTACTAGTGCAATGCTTATCAGTTTAATTTTTAGTGAATGGATGAAGCTGCCTCCATGTGATTTGTGCTGGTATCAAAGGATGGCCATGTATCCATTAGTATTAATATTGGGTATAGGAATGTATAGAAAAGACCCTAATGTAAGTATATATGCATTTCCATTTGCATGTATTGGATTAATAATATCGGTCTATCAAATTACGATTCAGGCTTTTCCAACAAGTGAAATGAAGATATGTTCAGTAGGTGTTTCTTGTACAGAAGATTATTTGAATTTGTTTGGTTTCATCTCGATCCCTATGCTATCTTTTGTTGGGTTTTTAGCCATCATAATACTTCTATATATTAAATCTGATAGGGAGACAAGAGAACAAACAACATAATGTCTATGAATAATGTACTCAAGTAAACACAAAATATTTATGAATGGATAATTAAAATGAGGGTGTTGCAAAACTAAAATAAAT
>NZ_JXIS01000138.1:0-13134 GCF_000836715.1 Bacillus sp. L_1B0_5
TTATGAGTTTTGCAACACCATCTTATTGTTTAATAGGATCAGAATGCTGACGGGATTCCTACAAGATATAGGAGTCCCGCCAGCATTTTGGAAAAACCCCACGCTAAGAGCCATACAAGATTTTATGCGAAAAATCGGGAGACATAGGGAACTATAGAGAAGCCAAAAGACGCGCCAGAATAGGAATGTATAAAAAGATGTATAGATTCATAGAAAAAGAAAAAGGTGAATGCCTTGTGAGAGTTGGGGGGATGTCTTTTTCCTTGCTACTAATAATGAGACGTTATGTTAACCAATCATGTATAGAGTATTCATATTTAAAATAAGACATATTTTCTTGCTGATAAACATCTCTTTTAACAAAAAGGTGACAAGCATGAATAAAAAGAAAATTATATTTTATCGAGAGAGTAATAACTTCTTCTTTTCAAATTTCATGTTAAATGGAGGATTAATATGGACATTCGATGGCATGAAGATGGAATAGTATTTGAAACAATGAGAGAAGCTCATGAATGGGCATATAATATACAATGAGATTGGCTACCTATATGATGGATACAAAACCAAAGATGAAAAAATAGCCTCTTCTCTTATCTATGAATTAGTAAGAGCTAATACATTATATGGTCCTAAGTATAATATCTCTTGTGATGAAGAGTGTACTGTTAAACCATGTAATTATAAAGTTTGGGTCACACTAATTTAGAAATAAACTTCCAATAACAAGAATTATGTAAATGAGCTGTCCATATGGACAGCTCATTGTATTTTTTGCTTAGTGTGGTTTTTTTCCGAAATGCTGGCGATACCCCTTGTAGGCCCGACACGACCTAAAAAAGAAAATTGTACGGTAAGACATAATATAGAAACCCCCCGATTTTTTATAGATGAAAGAATCGGGGGTTTTGTAGAATTTCTTCTTTTTAAATTTTTACTCTTCTTTGGGCAAAACAATTTTTTGATACAATTGAACTGTAATCCAATAATATACGACGTAAATACCTGCAAAGATGAGAATAGGAAGCCAAATACGAAAATATGGGTTCAATACGATACCTTGGAAGATATTCATTCCTACTATGACATGAAGAACTCCCACTATCGCTGGAAATAGGAATACAAAAAAGAATTCTTTATAGATGGATATCCGTAATAACCCACGGCGAACACCTATCTTACGAAGCATTTGATAACGTGGTATATCACTTGACGCACCAGTCAGAATTTTAAACATTAAGCAACTGGCCATCATGGTTAAAAACGCAATACCTAAGAAAAAACCCATAAATATAATACCACTAAACATCCCTTCTAATCCTGTGTACGTAACATATTTACTTTGCAATGATTTCGTATACGGATATTTAGCTAATTCCAACTCATCAAGTTTTTTCCACTTCTCTTTATATCGGAGAAAACCATCTGATGTCCCAAGTAATACGATCCCCTCATTAGCTTGTATATGATCATACCTTTTTTTATTTAAAATATTGATTTTTTGATTTTGAGATACATAAGGTGGTTGGATGAAGTTGAAGGCTTTTTTCCATTCTTCCGAAAGGCTTTCCCCCGTTTGGAGGGCTTCTGAAACAACTTTTCTACTATTATTACTATAATCAAGTATCATTGGACGGCTCTGCTCTAATTCTTCCTTTACATAATAAACAAAGGTTCCATCTGTTTTATAATGATATACCTTTTTTTCTTTAAATGTAATTGTATTTAAAAGTTTCTTTTCTTCCATAGTTGGAGTATGGATGACTACATCGTAAGGCTGAATTATTTCGGTTAATGGGAGCACATTATTTTTAAAAGCCATCCCACCTGAAATAGCACCTACTCCCAAAGCTACTAACATGGCTACGGTTGCGAGTATTTTCGTTAAGCTATTAATTCGAAAACTTAATTGAGCAAAAGTAAAAGAGTTTAGCCCTTTTTCAATTTGATTTTTATTATTTTTGAATTTTTTAATCACAAGTGGAAGGAATGTACCAAATAACAGATACGTTCCAAATGTTACTGTAAATAATGCGATAATAATTCCGGCTTGTTTTAATTGATTCATATAAATCATGGCAGCATAACCAATTATCAATAGAATAATCGCAAAGAATGCTACAAAAACGATGTTTCTTCCTTTTAGTGAAGTACGATCTGCTTGCGAATCCACGTGAAACAGTTGCAAAACCGTAATACGTGATAATTTTATACTATTCATGATTCCAGATAAAATAAATAATACAAGAAAGAAAATACAAGTAATAATCATAGAGGGCATATAAAATGCGTAATAACCACCTGCGGTGAATTCTAACTGTTGCATAAGTAATTTACCGATTCCTTGTGATAGCCCTACACCAATTACAATACCGACTACAAGGGATGCTAATCCTAATACAATTGTTTCAATGAACATAAGAATGATAACCTTATGTTTTTTGGCCCCTAACATCATATACATACCAAACTCTTTTTGACGAAGTGACAGTAAAAATGAGTTTGCATATACAATATAAAAAAATGTAATGATAGCCAATAGTACAGAACCCGCATGGAAAATGAATTGAATCCAACTAATGATAGAATTTGCTTCAATAAATACTTTATTCAACGCTAATGTTTGAAACATATAAAAAATTGCAATAGACATCACAAGGCCCATAAGTAAAACAATATAGTCTTGTAGCTTACTTTTAAGTCCAGACAAGGCAAGTTTACATAACATACTAGCTCCTCCTTACCAGTGATTTTTGTGCACCTATGTCTGACAGCACATTTAAAATTTTTTTATATAACTCTCCGTCTTGAATGAATAAAATTCGCTGACAGTAACTTGCACTATACGGATCATGAGTTACCATCATGATAGATACGCCTTGTTCCTGATTTAAGTTTGTCATGGCATCTAGTAGACTTGTTGCATTTTTTGAATCCAACGAGCCTGTTTGGTTCATCTCCTAAAATAATTGCGGGTTCACCCACAAGGGCGCGCGCCGCTGCTGCCCACCGTTTTTGTCCAACAGAGACTTCAGATGGTTACCTTTTTACTTGACTCTACATACAAAGACAGAATGAAAAAACAAATAAATAACTTCTTAGACATGAAATATCAGAAACTAAGATAAATATAATAATTATTTTTTATGGGGTTGTAGTTGAGAAAAAGTATATATTCGTATCAAAAAAGAGGAAACTCTGCTAGCAGAGTTTCCTCCAAGGATGTACTAGTTAGAATAAAATTATTTATTATTCATTTTTTCTTTCGCTTTTGATGGCACATTTTCAATAGAAATTTCTTCCCATGCAGTTACTTCCTTTTCTTTTTTTACATAAAGTCGTAAAAGTGCGTCTTTCTTCAATTGCTTATCGGCTGTAAATTTTATTATTTTTTCGTTTCCTTTTTCATCATAGGCAGGCAATTCATAGCGATATATTTCCACTTTACTCTCTCCTGTATCCTCTTTTGTGCCCTCTTTGTTTACCTGTACATAATAGGAATCTTTTCCTATACGATTGATTTGATTATTTAATCCTGTACAGCCTGTACAAATGACTGTAAAAATCATGATTAAACAAGAGACTAAAAACCATTTTTTCATTGTTCTCATCCTTCCAAAATATGTTTTAATTTATTAGGAACTTTAGCATAACGTATTAATACTGAACTGTTATCCCTTAGGCCGTTGTAGTATATGAAGAATTACCTTAATAAATTTGTTTACCTAGGCAATTCAGCTTACTTTATTAGAAATTTGAACCTGATATTTAAAGTTTAATCTAAATATTCCATCTCCAGATAAATCAACAGAATGGGGGATTAAAAATTATTTAGCATATAAAACTGTTAAAATGTTTGTATTTCTTCAAGTTACATATAAATATCAGTCATTTTATTGTAAATCTTGACTTTCACTGCTGTTCTTCTTTTTATACCGTTTTTAATGGTAAAAATATATTTCTAGTTCAAAGCATAGAACAAGAGATTAATGTGAGTGAATAAATGGCCCAATAAGTTTTATATTATAAAATAAGTAGTCAATATGTTTTCACTCTACTCATTAAATATATCAATAAAAAACAGTCTTGAAATCCGCTAACAGTCTTAAAATCTTATACATCTCTAGATGTAGGGGACACGTTATACCGCATCAAACCATGATCCACTTTATATAAAAATTAAGGATTTTTAAGTAGGGGTTTGATTTTGTTGCAAAATCTCTTAAAAGTAAGCTAATTTTGTGCAACAAAAAGTGAGGAGAATCAGATATGGGATATGTTAGCTCTGTACGACAAGGGACAGCTACAGCTTCCTTGATTTTAAAGAAATTATCATCTTATCCTAGACAAAATAGCTTATCTATTGCGCTTCGTGAGATTGGCCGGATAGAACGAAGTTTATATATGTTAAAATAGATACAAGATACTGAACATAGAAAAAAGTTTAGGTGGAGTTAAATAAAGGCGAAAGTAAAAATTTTTTGGCTAGAGCTGTATTTTTTAATCAATTAGGGGAAATTCGCGATTGATCCTATGAAGATCTATTACATCGTGCAAGTGGACTTCAACATATTATTTCCACAATTGTAACCTGGAATTCTATCTATATCTCTCGTGCAATTGAAACATTGCGAAATAATGGTATTCATATTCCAGAGGAATATATTCAACACATCTCCCCATTAGGTTGGGAACATAATGCGCTTACAGGGGATTATATTTGGAATTTAAATCAAAAAGTGAATTTTGAAAACTTACGGTCATTACGAAAAGATAGAATAAAATAGAAATAAAAACACAGGGAAAATGATTTTCCCTGTGTTTTTATTTCTTAACAATATGTAAAAATATTCCTTAACGTACAATTTTCTTTTTTCGGTCGTGTGACCCCTTGTAAACTCCTTTTCTCCATAACCACTCAATAGGACCATAGCGGAAATAATTATTCCAAATTTTGCTGAACATAATTTGTACAAATATAATTAAAAGCCCGAAGATACATAGTTGCCAGTAATATACGAGTGAAACATCTTTAAAGTACAATGAAAGAATGAAAAGAGTTAGTATACTTTGGCTAATGTAATTCGTTAAAGCATATTTACCTACGTTCATAAAGGGGCGCAGCCACTCTATAT
Organism: Bacillus sp. L_1B0_5; assembly: GCF_000836715.1. Lineage (NCBI taxonomy): Bacteria > Bacillati > Bacillota > Bacilli > Caryophanales > Bacillaceae > Bacillus > Bacillus sp. L_1B0_5. The sequence continues at coordinate 5,136 of NZ_JXIS01000138.1, forward strand.
ATTTTTTATTCTCACAAACTCTAAGTAGAGTACAAATATAGAAGATAGCTAGCATTTTCCCTCCAAATAGAATCCATAGTTGTACATCCTGAGAGTAATAGACATCTGTTTTTATAGAGTAGTAGATAATAGGACAAGAGAGAAGGCATGAGATACATAACGAACTCCACTGTAAAAATCTAATTTTCTTTATTAATTCCGGTACCCTTTTAAAAATATTTTTCTTACCAGCCCATAACCCTATTAAAAATACGCCTATATATTCAGGAATTCCTATTAGTAGTTGCTGGAATTCCTGAGTTATTAGAAAGAAAAGACGTGCTTTTACTTGATGAGAATAATGTATAAATAGATTTACAGTGTGATTGGTAGTGTTACCTGTAAACATATATTGATAGTAATTTGGTACTTCACTAATAGAAGAACTTGCTCGTAAAAATACAATAATATGTAATACATAACTAACCGTTAGGAAACTACAACCAGCTATAAAAATAAGCCTAGTAGATCGTTTATACAAGAACAATAGAATAAATCCAGCTATAGCATACGCATGTAGAATATCTCCGTACCATAGAAAGGTGAAGTGGAGTAAACCGAAGACTAGTAAAATACAAATTCTCCGGGTAAATAGCTTATACATAGGATATCCTTTTGCTTCTGTACTTTTCATAAAGATGTAAAATCCTACTCCAAATAAGAATGCGAAAATAGTATAGAACTTTGATTGAATAAATAAATCTACTAAAAAGCGAATTACTTTATCTATACCAATATAACCCGCTTGATTAAAGGGATCTAGTCCCGTCATAGCGGGTAGATTCGCAAAAAGGATACATAGTATGGCAATACCTCTTATTATGTCTAAAGAATAAATACGGGCGTTTTGTTGCATGTTAATTCTCCTTTCTTACAAAGAAAAACGAGCACTATACTAGCTAGCGCTCGAATTACGTCTTGCAAAGAATCCATCATATGTAGCAGCTGAAACAGCTCCTTCTAAACGTTCAACTTCTTCACCTCTGTTATAAGCTACAACAACTGGAGTACCTGGAATGTCGAACTCTTGAAAGGAATTTTGATTTTCTGGTGTAGAGATATCAATACGATAAATGATTCTATCATGCTTTTTTGACATACGATTGATATCTGGTGCAGCTTTTTTACAAAAATGACAGGTAGGTTGATAGTAATACGCAATGAACTCTTCATGGGATTGTATTTTTTCCTTTAATTCTTCTTTTGAAATATCTTTTATATTCTCAGGTGATCCTTTTACATCTGCAGCAGATACAATTGTTTTTTCTGGTGCTATAGTTTCTGTTTTGACCGATTCATTCTTAGTTAAAGTAAAGATCGCGATACATGCAACGCATAAAGTTGTGATAACAGCTCCAATTTTGTAGACTTTTTTCATAGTAAATTCCTCCTTAAAGTAAAAAAAAGGACAAACCTCGCCCGAGTTAACTGGGCGTAAGGTTTGTCCTTCACGCTACGTACAATAGAGTATAAACAATGGAAACAAATTTTCTATCTCTATAATACCATAACATTTATATAGAATGCTATAATAATTTTAAAAGAAAAACAAAGGAACAACTTAATCGTAAAATTTCATGTACCAGATTACATATTAAAAACAATAAACAGCACAACAAGGGGATTCTCTGTAGTGTATCCAACTGATAGGGACACTATCCTCCTCCAATAAGCATAAAATCATTCAACAAACACATCTCAAAAAGTGTGTGTACTTATGAAGTGTGTCTTAAGTACATTTTGATATCTTTTGAAGTAGTTTAAGCTGCAAAGAATATACTATATCTAAAGGTGTACCTTTTGATGCGTATTAAAAATCATTATTCTTATTATAATGGGGAGTTAATCTTAATTTGTTTTTGCAGAAGTTTTGATAACATATTTAAGTATTATATAAGAAGAAAATTATGAATCTAAATTTTTTATTTTTGGTACGTTTAATTTATGGAAAATAGATAATAAAATAATTTTCTCAATAAGTACTATTCTTATTTCAATACAAAATTTTTACAATTAATGCTATACCTGTATTAAGGGGATCGTTTTAGTTGATTAGGGAGAAAAATTGTAAAATGATATGGGAGGAACAAAAAATGTCATTGAAAAAGAAATTAGGTGTTGGAGTGGTTTCAGCCGCTCTTGGTTTATCCTTAATTGGTGGGGGAACATATGCATATTTTAGCGATCAAGTTGTAACAAATAATACATTTGCTGCAGGTACATTAGATTTAGCTATGCAGCCAACTACTTCACTTAACTTAGAAAATTTAAAACCTGGGGACAAAATATTAAAGAAATTCAATTTAACAAATAGTGGTACATTAGATATTAAAGATATCATGATGAAAATAGACTATAATGTAAACGATTTAAAACAAAACAATATTTCAGAAAATTTCGGCAAACATATTAAAGTACAATTTCTTTGGGATTGGGATCCTGCGAAAAGCCCTGTATACGAAACAACTCTTGCAGAACTAAAATCACAAAACCCAGAGATTGCTTCCAAAAAAGTATTTCATTCCAAGTGGATTGAAACAGGGGGATTAAAATCTGGGAAAATGGATTGGTTTTGGATGAAGTTTATATTTGAAGATAACGGAACGGATCAAAACATGTTTCAAGGGGATAGTATTGCGTTAAAAATGGAGTTCCAAGCCAATCAAATAGAAGGAAGAGAAAGATAATCTTACAAAAATATTTTTGTGAAAATGTAAAACTGAGCTTGTAATTTTTTATAATTTGTAAAATCGACCATCAAATATCCATATAAAAAACCAGTGATATTAATACATGTGTATAATATCACTGGTTTTTATGAGTTTAACATTTTGTATGTTTTGTAAAGCTCATATCTTAGGTTTTTTAATTACACATTTGAAATAAAACCTTTTTATATTTTAACTCGCATCAAAATTCCATTTAAGTAAAAATAAGGTTTAACATACGATAAATACATATTAAAATGTATTTACATTATCATTTATATACCTTAATATCCTTATGTATCACTAACTATATTCATGGAGGTAAATAAAATGGATTCAAGTTAATCATTCTTTTTAAGAAAAATATTCTTAATTATAAAATATTTTTTCATTTTCTCTATTTTAGAAATTCATGGACTAATAAATAATAAGATTCCCAGAAACGAGGAAAGATATGTTTAAAAAATGGAGTATATTTATAATTACAGCTGTGTTATTGCTTTCTCAATTGAGTTGGTTACCTCAGCTACACATAAAAGCTGAAACACCGCAAAATTCTACTGCAATTCATAAATTAATGCCTAAATATTTAGTAACCAATTTTAATTTTGATATGAATGCATCAACTGTTACTGTTGATAAAAATAACTTTTATGTTGCTGGTAATTTCCGAACAGGAAAGGATCTAGTTGGAGTAAAGTGGGAAACTAAAGATAATTATAGTCATCCTGATTTAAAATACCCAACAAAACCTGATTTTAGCAACGTTAATCTCGAATATGATTATAAAATTGAAGGCTTTACGAACCTAATGGACAGTGGGTTAGCACCCAGTTTAACAATTGAAACCAATAATGGTGAAGTTCATTATGTACGCCTTTGGAATTACGTTGTAGATCGTCCTGCGGAATCTTGGGAACTTGGTGCCACTAGAGATGTAGGTAAAGAGATTCGTTTTCCTGAAAATCGAAAAGAAGGAACTGCCAATGGGGAAACTGGACATATTAAAATAGATTTTAATAATTTATATGCTGGTTGGACGCCATATAGCTACAATACCGAACAAAGAAAATATACGCCAGACCCAAATTGGAAGAAGATACCTGTAAATGACATTAAATCAATTATGTGGTCTGTTGTTCCACAAGGATATCAGTCTTCTGAATCTGGCAAGAAATTAGGAAAGTCTGAAAAATTCAAACTTCATTTTAATAATTGGAAAGTATCAGGAAATACATACTTAATGGATGAACCTAAAAGTGCACCGAGTCATAACGTGAGGATGACTGACGATTATGATGATATATATAATCTAACTCCTGAAAGGGTTGTAAGTGATTATAAAAAATTAGGGTTTAGTAAGCTGGTCAATTTTTATATAGGTGCTTCTCATTATTATGACAAAATTTTGACAGATTCCGGCGTCGAAATGAATACAGATTATCCATTTAATCAAGGGTTTGAAGAGTGGTATAGGAATTACGCGAAACGTTTAAAGGAAAATAATATGGATCTTATACAATCAATTTCAATGGAATCTGTAGACGCTCCAGAGTCGTGGTGGCAACGTACTTGGGATAATGTTCCTGGTACAACTGGCTGGACACCCACTCCTCATCTTTTAAGTTTTACGAATGAAGACGTAAAAGCTTTTTATAAAAAATATGTTTTAGGATTAGCTAAAATTTCAAGCGATGCTGGCATTACACCGATGGTTCAGTTAGGAGAACCTTGGTGGTGGCATAAAGAAGATATTGCAGGGAAGCCACCTTGTTTTTATGATCAAGCTACAAAAGACCTATTTGAAAAAGAAAATGGATATCCGATGTATGAGTTTCACTCATCAACGGAAGACATGACTGGTCATGAAGATATGTTAGAGTGGTTAAGTAACAAAAATGGTGAATTTTCCTTACTGTTACGTGATACATTAAAAAATTCCTATTCTAATGCTAAATTTACTGTTTTATTCTTTACTCCTTCTGTAATTGATAAAGATCGTGTTCCACCGATGATGTCAATCGTTAACTTCCCTAAAAAACAGTGGAAATATCCAAATCTGGACTTCTTTATGATCGAGGACTATGATTACCTGATTGACGGACATATGGATAAGCACAAAGAAACATTAAAGTTTGCACAAGAAAATTTAGGTTATCCAAAAGAAAAAATACATTATTTTTCAGGATTTGTTTTAAATAAAGAGCAACAACATGTTTGGAAGAATATAAATGAGGCAATTAATGATGGCTTTAATCAAAAATTAGGCGAGGTATATATTTGGGCATATGCCCAAGTTATCCGAGATGGTTGGCACAGTCCTGGATTATTAAGTACCAATTATCCTGAGGGAAGCTATGGGAATCCAATCGATGTTGCCCTAACTTCTACAAGCTCAGATAAAATAATATATACATTAGATGGAACAGAACCTACAGCTAGTCATGGTTCAACCTATACAGGTGCTATTCCTATTAAAGCTGATGCAGTAGTAAAAGCGATTGGATTAAAAGGTTCAAACATAGTAAATCGTGCTACACTGAACTATAAAATTACGAATTACGTTAACCTAAAGAATCTTACACCTGTTGATATTAATGAAAATAAAAACTCTATGGATTTTTATTTCAAACCGGATAAATCAGGATTATACAGATTCTTTACTATGCCTTATAAAGGGAAAGAACAAGGATCAGGAAATGAATTAAAACTATATCAGGAAGAACAAAGACTTGCTTCTAACATGGATTCAGGTGGTCCATACGGTGCTCATTATGCAAAAATTGAATATAATTTACAAGCAGGAAAAACGTATGTTTTAAAACTATCTAATCCTTCTGGACAAAATGTTTTAAAAACAACATTAATGGCTGAAAGTGATTTTAATAGTACGAAACAAACAGCAGAAGCTGTAAACTGGGATCAAATAAAAGATCATAATCTTACATCTTTACATGATGTAGATTATTATAAGGTGAATCTTACTTCACTAAATGAACAAAAAATAAGTCTTACAAATAATGTAGCAACAATTGAAAATACAAGTGGTGAAGTCGTAAAAACGATGTTCCCTGGAAATGCTTCTAACAGCTTTAAACCTACAGCTGCGGGAACATATTATGTGAAGCTTTGGAACAATAAAGACCTTAATACAGACCCAGATTTAATGAATACACTAAATCAATTAAATAAAACGACTGACACAAGTGCAATCTTAGAATTACAAAAGAATTTACAAAAAATGAAGTTCTATTTTGGTGATTTGACAGGCTTTTATAACTCTGATTTTTATATGTCACTGATAGCCTATAAAAAGGTACTAAATAAATGGGATCCTGGTGTTGCAATTAGTGGGAAGATGCTAGAAGAAGATGCACAAATTGACGATCGTATTCGATATTATGCGAAACGTGATGTAGATTTAGGTAGAGATGCTGAAGGAAGCATCTATGAAACATTATTTGATGGTGATTTAGCAATCTTACAAGCTATGCCGATACCGGGTGAATCAGCGCTAATGCTTGGTCTATCTAAAATTGGGAATAAGTTTTTATTAAAAGAACTTCCTATATTGGGTAAGTTTGGGAAATTAACTTATAATAAAGAAACAAAATCATGGACTTCTTCTGGTGGACTTGAATATACTCAAGGTAGTGTTCACGGAAATCGTGTGAAGCATGTACTAGATCATACAAAACCTAATCCTAATAAACCTACACATTCTGTGTTTAATGTTGATAAAACAAAGTTATTAGAATTAGTAGACGAAGCCTGGTCTAAGAAAGGTACCCATGTACCTGGCGACTCCGGTGCATATATAATTCCTATGGGAAGAATTGTAGGAACTGAAGGTGAAACTGCGGTTAAAATAGTAGTAAGACCTGGTACAAATAAGGTTATTACTTCATATCCAGTTAAAAATTAATGGAGGAAAATTTACATGAAACTATTTAGAGAGAAAGTTATTTGTCCTAGATGCGATGGGAATGGGCTAATTTATAAAGCAGAAATTAAAAAACTAAATCAGATTGTATACGTATGTGATGAATGTGATGCAACTTGGTTAACAAATAATGAAATACATTTAAACAACTTTATAGATTTTGAGACCTTTCTAGAAGAGAATTCATGTTCTTATAACGACGCAAATATTATCCGTCTAGGGTATGATTGGTATAATAAGTGATTCGATGTTTTTATATTTCTTGTTTGATAAAATTGTTTAATTAGGAAAAAACCAGTTACAAATGTGAAAACACACATATGTAACTGGTTTTTTAGTTTAACATTTTGTATGTTTTTTATAAAACTCATTTATTTTAAAAAAATCCCTTCACGATTTGTGAAGGGGCCAGTATACATTGAAAGGGTACTTCCATTTTAATATGTAAAAGAAAAACTCGTATTGATAAAATTAACCTTTTTATTTTTGTCGCTTTTAATTCACTATAAAGAAAATGTAAGGACTAAATTCATCCTATATGGAGTTTTGTATTTCCATTAGACATGTATATTTGATAAATCATAATCTTTTATGCAATATTGCATAAAAAGACCCCTGTTACTCTTGCTATAATTTCAAGAGTAAACTGTTGCATCCAACATTTTATAATCTTCTATATTCATTAATATAGAAGCCCTAATCACAGGAAAAAGGGAAGAATATTGGTGGTTCTTCTCTTTCTCCTTATTTTTTTACTGTTGAATCATATATTTTATATTTTAATTAGCAAACAAGAAATAAACACTTCATTATTATTTCTGCTATATTTAAAGCGAATACACAGGACACATAAATTATCTCATTATTCATAACGGGGAAACCATATTGATTACGGCTTGATTCCATTATATAACAAATATTAACATTCAGAGTTTTAATGTTTGAAAATTACGTGAATTAATATATAAAGGTCCGCCCTTCCTCTAAAAATCCCATTTATTGATTTTATATAAGTCGTTTTAAATCAACATTGATATCATAATAAATTAGTGAAAATGTATGCATAGGTAAATAGAGAAGAATGGTGCAAACTTCTATGACTACCTCTACCGAAATGAAGAAGTACAAAATGACATGATGGAAAAGTTAATGAAGCAAGTTTTTATAGGAAGACATTCACGTTACAAAAGTTTCTTACATCATGTTAATAGGGACAAGCCATCAATTAGGAACATACTGAAATTAAAAGAACCACGCAAAAGAGTCAAAACACTCACAAAAGAACAAGTACAACAAGTACAACAAGTAC
>NZ_JXIS01000139.1:0-36995 GCF_000836715.1 Bacillus sp. L_1B0_5
TACACAAGCTGCTAGTGGTACGAATAATCTTAAGGACTCAGCTTCTCTAAACAAAGAGTACAAACAATTAGCTGAAGAAATTGACCATATTGCTGAAAAAACTAACTTTAACGGTAATTCATTCTTAAACCAAGCTGGTGGTGGTACGAATATTAAGATTCAACTTTCTGACGCTGCAAATGATACACTTGATATTACAGCTATTAATGCAAAAGCAGCTACATTACTTGGAGCGGCCGTTGGAACTTTAACAGACGCTGCTGATCCAGCAGCTGCTATCACTGCAGCAACAGCAGAAATGGAAAAAATCGACACAGCTATCCAAGCTGTCGCTGATGCTCGAGCAACTTTCGGTTCTCAATTAAATCGCTTAGACCATAACTTAAACAACGTAACTAGCCAAGCTACTAACATGGCTTCTGCTGCTTCTCAAATCGAAGACGCTGACATGGCAAAAGAAATGTCTGAAATGACTAAGTTCAAAATCTTGAACGAAGCTGGTATCAGCATGCTTTCTCAAGCAAACCAAACTCCACAAATGGTTTCTAAATTATTACAATAAGCCATTTGAGTTAGTTTCCTGAATAAACCTCCCTGCTTGCAGAGAGGTTTATTTATTCTATATAGATAGATTAATTATAAAACTTTCTTTTTTATGTGGAAGAGAGTATCCGCGATGCTTAGAAGCGGTCAGTGCTTATCTTAATCCCCTCTTATATTAAAACACAAACAGTAAATAAGCATAAGCCCCTCTATCCTTCCATAACTGTTTATTAGATTAAAAGATACCGATTCTATTAATCTATAAGGAGTGTCTATTATGCGTATTGGTACGAATGTTTTAAGTATGAATGCTAGACAGTCGTTGTATGAGAATGAGAAGCGTATGAATGTTGCGATGGAGCATTTGGCGACCGATAAAAAGTTAAATACTGCTTCTGATAATCCCGCTAACATTGCAATTGTGACTCGTATGCATGCGAGAGCGAGTGGTATGTGCGTAGCAATTCGTAATAATGAAGATGCGATATCAATACTTCGAACAGCGAAAGCTGCTCTTCAAACTGTGACGAATATTTTGCAGCGTATGCGTGATTTAGCCGTTCAATCTGCGAACGGTACAAATTCAAATGCAAATCGTGATTCGCTGAATAAAGAGTTTCAGTCTTTAACAGAACAAATTGGCTATATTGGCGCGACGACTGAGTTTAATGATTTATCCGTATTTGGCGACCAAAACAGCCCTGTTTCATTAGACGATATCGGTCATACGGTACATATATCAAAAGCTATTCCCCCTTCCCCTACACAACATGACATCAAGATTTCAACAAAACAAGAAGCAAGATCGGCAATCCGTAAAATTGAAGAGGCTTTCCAAAGTGTGTCACTTCATCGTGCCGACCTTGGTGCAATGATAAATCGTTTACATTTTAATATTGAAAACTTAAATAGCCAAAGTATGGCACTAACAGATACTGCATCTCGAATTGAAGATGCAGACATGGCGCAGGAGATGAGTGATTTTTTAAAGTTCAAATATTGACTGAAGTTGCACTTAGTATGGTTTCACAAGCGAACCAAATTCCGCAAATGGTTTCTAAACTACTACAATCGTAAAAATTTATCTTCCATCTTTGGAACGATTCCATACAAAACAAAAGGGAAATACATATAAACTATGTATCTCCCTTTTATTTTGTACCCAAATTTTATTACTGTGTTACTGTCATAACTTGTCCACTACGGTCAACCATAATTTTCATTTTACCGTCTTGTGCATTATATAGACCTAGTTTATGTAATTCCATTTTACAATCTTGTACGAAAGTTGGTAATTTACGTATTTGATCAATATCCGAACTTGTAATGAAATGAATTAAAAGCTGCGTCATGCCCTTAATATCTTGTACAAGCTCTTCTTTCTCTCGTTTTAGCCTTTCATTTTCCAGTTGTAACGACTGCAATTCACTTTCTAGACTACGTGTATTCTTCGCTTCTCTAGAACGCCCTGCTGCAATACTAGAAAGCTTATAAATACCTTCCATAAACTGATGTAGTTCGTCTTCTTTCCTTTCACTACATTGATTAATTGTTTCAAAGTTATCAACGATACCAGATATAACTGTTACAAGACTTTTTTCATCCTCTTTATGCTGGATTTCTTCTTTTAATTCGTACTCGTTTTCTTGTTTTCTTGCAACAATTGTCTCTTTTACTGGTATATATTTTCGCTTTCGTCCTGGTTTTTGTTTTTCAATATTTTCAAACGGTATTTCACGTTTTTTCAATTTATAATACGTATTTTGCAATTGACTTTCTGTTTTTGGAAAAAGATTTAGTTCATTTTTACTTACGTATTTTGAAATATTTAAAATGTTTAAACTGTGACGTTGACAAAATTGATATACTTCATATAGTAGCTCTAGTTCAGACTTCAGCCATGTAATTGCTGATTTTTCATATGCTCGCATCCCGCCATTTTTTTCTATATCTATTTGAAATAATACCATTCTATTATGTAAATCAACTAACTCTTCATACTTTACTTGGAATTCTTTTTCTATTTTTTTTAATTCCACCTCTAGTTGCATATCGTTCATTTTATTATTTGACATGTTTTGTAAAAGACCTAATACATTAATTGCTGTGTGGTGATACATAATCTGTGCCACTCCCCCTCATCCTTTCACAATTCTCATCTGACTCCCATGTCTTTTAAGAAAATAGCAATTTTTACATATCCATATTATAACAGTTCGAAATTATCTGTCAAATAATAAACATACAAAAATGTATAGAAAATATAAAAATTTGGAAAATGTTTTTTATTAATATGTAAAATTGCATATTAATTACATTTAATTATATTATATGGTATTTTGAATGTTTTTTCACCGAAAAAATTTGCGTTACCACGAAATATTACTAAAATAACCCTCGAAAATACGTTTGCTTATATTTTCAAATCAAAAATCTTCATTTGAAGATTTTTTCATACATACAGCGCCAAACATCTTAGAAACCTTTCATTTTTCTGCCAGCTTAAAGTATAGAATACTAAAAAGGAACTAGCCAATGCTACATATGGCTAATTCCTTCCTCTCTCTAGCAGAATAGAGTTATAAACCCAGTCTTCAAATCCTCAATCGAAGTCTCACTTCTTCTTACCTAAAACTACTTCATACCTCTGAACTCACATCGCATGAGACTCTATTAATCACTGAAAACTTCCTTACATAAGTAGTTCCTCTATTCCTACTAAATAGAAAAATATTATACACCAGCTCTTCTACTTACCTATAACCACTCCATATTTCTGGTCTCAACATCGCATAGGGCTCTATTAAGCACTGACCGCTCAACACTTAGCTAGAGCTTCTATTCCGGCTAAAAAGAAGCTTTTAAAGCACTAACTTATCAACTAAACCAATTAGCTCTTGAATATCTGGCTTACTTACTTGAGCATTTGCTCCTACAGCTTCACCTTTATGGAATAATTCATTTGTAATTAATGAAGAGAAAATAATGACTGGTAAACGATTCATTACTTCACTATCCTTAACCACTTTCGTTAAATGATGTCCATCCATTTTTGGCATTTCAATATCCGTAATTAGCAAGTGAATATGTTCAAACATTTTTTCGCCTTGCTCTTTCGCTAATTTTTCAATTTGTGCTAACGCTTCTGCACCATTACTGAAGAAGTTCATTTTCGTATATCCAGCTGATGATAATGTTTCTTCTAATATTTGACGAAGCATCGCTGAATCTTCTGCAATATAAATTACTTTTTCAGCTCGATCTGTTTTTTGTTCTAACCCTGCAATTGATTTATTGTCATAACCAGTTCCGCTAATTTCACATACAATTTTTTCATAATCTAATAGTAAGATGATCTTGCCATCTAGTTTTACAATACCAGATGTCGTTTCTTCTAGTCCCATAGATAATGAAGCTGGTTCATCAATTTGTTCCCACGAAATACGTTGAATACGATGCACTTCATCAACGCGGAAAATAACTTTCATTTGGTTTAATTCTGAGATGATAAATTTCGTTTGATCAAGTGGCTTTGTTGACTTTAAATTAAGAGCCATTGCCAAGTTAATAACAGGTAAAATTTCACCACGTACTTGAACAACACCTTCAACTGCATGATGAGATTCTGGCACAGTTGTAACAGGGAATGGATTAATGATTTCACGTACTTTCATAACATTAATACTAAATAGGTTTTCACCAACAGTATACGTAACAATCTCTAATTCATTTGTTCCGCTTTCTAATAAAATACTTTGTGCTTGTGACATAAAGGTGTCGCTCCCCTTCCATTAATTCCGTATATCTAATTATTAAGCTTTATAAAAGCGAAAAAGTCAACTACCTATATAAAAAATATAGATAGTCGATCGATTCATTTTATTAAAAAACAATTAATCTTGTATAAACGAAGCAAGTACCTCTAATAACACTTCTTGTGCTCCTACAATTTCCGTCGGCATTGCTTCCCATTTTTTCGAAAGCTCCGTCTCTACTCTTATTCTCAGCTCTGAATTCATTTCTGCTAGCACATATTCTTTCGTTGCTATATCAATATCAAGTAGCGCGAGTGCATATAGTTCCGGTTCATTTATTTTTTCGAATAATCGTTTTAATACCACCGGTGCTATATGTTTTAATTTTTCAATATGAATTTCCTTATCCGAAAATAGTAACTCATATTGAATAAACGTAACATTTTCTTTAATCACTTTAAAATAGCAATTATTTTTTTTATCATTTACAAAATAACCGTTCGGATCTGCGATAATACTTTCTACTTTACGAATTAAATCTGGCAAACTATTCGCCGCCATTACAGTCCGCTGCTCAACCTCACTCGGCGAAATGAATGTAACGCGATACTTATTTTGCGCCATCCTCCTCACCTCTCCTTTTATAAAAATCTATCATCACAAACATATAAAATGAAACTAGCATACTCTCATTTCATTGCCCTATTGTCACAACTCACAGACTATAAAAAAGTACTGGCTTGCTATAAAGAGATTATTGTTCAACCATTCCAGTAGATTTCTATAGTTCTCTTCTTACAGCTCCGAGCCACCTAAGCCTAAAAACACTTTTACGCGCCTTTAAGCAGCTCGATATTGTTGAACCAAAACGCAATTTGCTGATCTGTAATGCCTGATAATGTAACAAAAAACTCACGGCACTTCATCTCGTCCTTAAACAGTTGATACTTCCATGCGCCATCACTGCCAACACTGACGAAATAAAACTCATGAATGCGACCAATAATCGCTTTCTTTTCAGCAAATGAATACGGGGGCACTTGCTTAATTTCAAATTGATCTGGTAAATATACATACTCTTCCCGTTCCATTTTTAGCACTTGTTCAGCAAGTTCACGTTTATTCTCGAAAAATGGTAATTGTAAAATTCGTTCTTGTCTTGTCATACGAATAAAAACCCTTTCTACTATATTACGATCTTTCTTTATAATACATTATCGAATTAAGTTTACAACTTCATTTAATACTTCATCTGACACTTTAATTACTTTCGCATTTCCTTGGAATCCACGTTGATATAACATTAAGTCAACGAATTCTACAGATAAATCTACGTTTGAACTTTCTTTTGCTGAACCTCGTACATTACCTGCACCATTCTCACCAGCAACACCTATCCCTGGAATCCCTGCTGATGGTGTGGCAATGTAATTGCCATTCCCAGTTTTCATTAATCCACCTGAATTAGGGAATGTAGCTACAGCTAGTTGTCCTACAACCTTCATACTACCATCCGAATATCTCATCATAACGAAACCACCGTCAGAAATTGAATAGTCATTTGCAATTGCAGCTGGACGCCCCGTTACTTCTGTTGTAGAAATAGTTTTCCCTGTCGGATAATTTGTTAAAGCACTTAAGTCCAGTGTCAGTCCCTTACCAAAAGGAATTTTAACCGTTCCACCTTTAGTAATTTCACCAGTTACTGGATTTTTTTGTACAGGTTCATCTGTCTCCTTTAGATTTCCTAATGTATCAAATTTAAGATTTTTTTCGCCCGTCATGCCTTCAACAGGCTTAAACTCTTTTTCGTTTTTAGAATCATTTCTTACAGAAACTGTATATGTATATTCACCTGGCACAGGCTTGTCAACTTCTTTACCATCTACAGTCTCTTTTGTAGTCTTTTGTTTAATATTTACACGTAACGTTAACGAGTTTCCTTCCTCATCAAAAACTGTGAATTCATGAGATAATGCATTTTGATTTCTAGGAAGGTTTCCACCTATTGTTGCTTTATCTGTTTGAATCCCACCAACAGCTGATCCCATTGGAATATGAATTGGACTTGGTCGTGAAGAAAAATCTATTTCTTGTGTTCCTGTTTTCACACCATAACCTAGCACATACTGTCCACTTGTATTTGTAACATAGTTGTCTTTCGATACACCGAAAGACCCTTTTCTCGTATACTCTACATTTCCACTATTACGATCACCAACTAAAAATAAACCATTTCCCTCTATGGCTGTCTCCATCTTATCACTAGTTAAAGTAATAGAACCATCACTAAAATCTGTAGATGTCCCACTAAACTTTACACCGTTACCAATACTCTTTGGATTCGTACCAGCATAAGCACCATCCCCACGTGAACCAACCGTATTATTATATAGCAGATCATCAAAAATAGCTTTTTGCTTTTTATATCCAACTGTTTGTGCATTTGCAATATTATTTGAAGTAACACTTAATGCATTTTGTGCTGCATTCATCCCTGTAATACTTGTATATAACGCTTTAATCATAACCTATATACACTCCTCTTATTAATTTTGTTTAACCTCTTCATTTTTTTCTATATCATCTTTCTTCTCATCTTCTGGATTTGTTTCTGCTATCGGTTTATCTGAAACCCTTTCTACAAAACGAAGTGAGACAACTTGATTATCAACAATAAGTTGTACATCGTTATTTTCGGCAAGTCGAACTGTTTCCACTTGACCAGTCACTTGCTCACCCTTATTGTTTATACCTCTAACATACTTTCCTAAAAATTTCATCCCTCCATCAAGAGCTGTCGTATACATCGTTGATTGTAGTTTATCTACTGCTTTCGTCATATTTTGTACTTGCTCCATAAGCGATAGTTGAGCCGTTTGATTCATCATTTGGTTCATATCCATCGCATTAAACGGGTCTTGATGTTGAAAGCTTGCTAAAAATAATTTCAGAAAATCATCTTTATCCATAATACCGGGTGTTTTTTGATTACTTGCTGATACTCCGTTTGTTTGTTGAACTGGCGATTGCACACCAGTGACAGATGCGTTTTTGGCTTGTGCTCCTGCTTGTAACGGAATATGATTTGTACTCGTTGTATTTAACCCAACTGTTGGCACTCTTTATTCCTCCAATAATCCCGCAAATTCTGTTGATTGTTGTTTTTCATGATTTGTATTTGCTAATTTCTGTTTTTGCCTTTGCTCTTGTTCTCGTTGTTCTTTACGATTTTCATCTTTATCTGAATAGCTAATTTGAATATTGATTTCTTTTTCTTTTAACTTTAATCTCAATTCATCAAAAATGATTTCAACACGTTTTTTCGCATCGTGTTTCTCCATTTCTACGTGAACGTCAATTTGATCTCCGTGTTTTTTCATAAACACTGTTAATGTACCAAGTTTTTCTGGATTTAACTGGAATAAAACACGTTCTTGTTTCACTACAAATTTTTGCAGCGCTTCTACTTGCGCTTCCATTTTCTTTCCTAAGTCAGGTAATGAAACTTTCTCAGCACCACTATTTGATTTCCCTATTTGTTCGGTACTCGTCGTTTTATTTAATAATTCTGCACCTGCAGAGCTCGAATCGTTTAATGCATCAACTTCTGGCAACTCTACCTTTGCATCATCGCTCTCAAGTTTCGGAAGATCTACCTCTTTAGACTCTTCTTGTTCCTTTGCAATATTACAAGTTTCTGTTTCTACAACCTTCAATGCTTGCATCGTTTGCTCTGGCATCTTCATTTTGTCTAATACCATTTGCATTGTATCTTCTAAACATATAGCATTTTTGATATTCATATTTGAAAGAAGTTCTTGTAATTGTTGTAATTCAGCTGCAGGTAATTCATTAAGTTTAATATTGCCATATTCTTTATATAGCTCTTGTATTTTTTGTATGTATTGATATAACAATTCCGGCTGCACATGTAATTGCTCAATTGCAACCATTTGCTCAGATACAGCTAATAACAACTGTTCTGTCTCTTTTTTTTCTTCGTTCTTTACATTTGGTTCTTCTTTCGTTACCGATTTTTTAGAAAGAATATAATCTTTTTTCTCTTCTGGTGGTGCTTCTTCTCGTTTCGTTTTCTCCGTTTGTGGCTGTTTTTTATTTTCCATTCTCATCGTACGATCGAATGAAGAATCTTCATTTTTTGATTGTACTTCTAGCCCTTTTTCTTTTTGCGGAGGTAAACTTTGTTGCACCGGTAATACAGACTGTATCACTACATTCACCTCATCCATTCATACACATTTTCAAATCAAGAAGCATTTTTTCTTCCAGCTTTTCTTGTGCTTTCGCAAGCTTTGTGCACTCTTCTTGATACATCTCATCAATGACACGTTCTTTTTCTTTTACTTGCTCTAAAAGGCTTTCATTTTTTTGAATAAAACCTTCTGTTTTTTTAATTTTTCGATTCCATTCTTCTATTCTTTCAGGTGAAAACGTATGTGAAGAAAGCATGCCAGCCATAATACGTTGCCCAGTTTGTACGACTTTACTACGCGATTTCACAACATATAAATCATATTCTTTTTTTTGTTCTATTTTTCTTTTTTCAGCTGTTAATTCATACACTTCTTTTAAAATATGCTCTTTTTCTTGATTTATTTGCAATTTTATTGTGTCGTACTGCTGTTTATCCACCTGTTTTCATAGCCCCTTCCTATTATAACGTTCTCTTTTTCTATTATATAGTTTTTTTCCAAAAAAATCTGTGAAATATTAAAAAACAAAAAAATAAGACCTCTTGGGCAGAGGCCTTATACTATATGGTGTATCGCTTCAACGATATCATCAAATGGGAAACTATCCGATCGGCCTTGCTTTAAAAATGTATTTATGCCTTCTACTTTATTTTTACATTCAAAAATATAAGCATTTTCTTCATTTTCTTGAATCGTTCCTAGCTTAAAATACAATTCATTTTCTTTATAAATTGATAAAATCTTTCTCATTTCATTTGCAAGTTGCCAATGATGTGGCGAAACAATTTCTTCCATAATCCTACTTACTGAATCTAATACTGAAATTGCAGGATAATGACTAAGCGTTGCAAGCTCACGCTTTAATACGATATGTCCATCTAAAATACCACGTGCTAAATCTGGTACAGGGCCATTTAAATCATCCCCATCAACAAGCACCGTATAAATACCTGTTATAGATCCCTTCTGTGTTTTCCCAGACCGCTCTAACAACTTCTTCATATAACTTTCCATTAACAGTGTTTTACCACCAATCGGTAACTCTTTAACAGCAATATCAACACTTCTTCGTGCATCGGCAAAACGAGTAACAGAGTCCATCATAAGTAATACGTTATTACCTTGATCACGGAAGTATTCAGCAATAGACGTTGCAAGTTTCGCTGCACGAAGTTGCATAAGATGACTTTCATCTGACGTCGCTACAACAACGACGCTTTTTCGCATCCCTTCCTCGCCTAACTCTTTTCGAATAAAGTCTTTTACTTCCCGGCCACGTTCTCCTACTAAACTAATAACGTTTATATCAGCTTTTGCATTTTTTGCTATCATTCCAAGTAAAGTTGATTTACCAACACCTGACCCAGCAAAAATACCAATCTTTTGACCGATACCAATTGTTAGCATAGAATCAATTGATTTTATTCCTGTTTCAAATACATCAGTAATCTCTTCACGTTCAAATGCATGTATAGGCGGTGCATCTAGTTTTATTTTCTGTAATGGAATGTTTTCAGCTTCCTCATTTAATACTTCACCATTTGCACTTAACACTTTTCCGAGTAAGTGATTACCACATGGTACAACAACATCTTCTGAAATTAAAGTCACTGAATCTCCATAACATACTTTTTCTGTCTGTTCAAATGGAAGTAGCATATTATTTTCTTTTTCAATGGCAATCACTTCACATAAGACGTTATGTTCTCCAACGAAGCAAACATCTCCGATCTTCGCTTTCGGCCCTTTTGCTACGAAAAACTGTTCTTGTACACTATGAACTTTGCCTACTTTCGTATACAGTGGTGTTTCAATGAACTTATTCCATTTTTCGTTCTCATTCATTAACAGACGGCTCATACATTTTGCTCCTCAAATAACTTCTCTTCTTCCCATTTCTGACGAAGTTTCGCAAATATAGGTGCAAATTTAAATTCAAAGAACTCTTTCTCTTCTTCCAGAACAAATTCACCAAACTGCAGGGAGAAATCATATTTCCATTCTACTAATTGTAGTAACCAATATTCTTTCGTATTTTCCTTCTCTTCTTGAATACGTTCAAACGTTTCTGGATGTACTGTAATGATTAATTTTTCAAACGAAGTTGGCAATGTTTGCACGATGCCAGTTAAAATAGGTAACACATCAAGCGATCGTGAATCTACCGCTTGATTCACGATTTTTTCTGCTAGATGAAAAGATTGATCCCATAATAACTCTGTCCATTCATATGCTGTTTCTTGTTGTTCTTTTTGAAACTGCACACGCGCTGCTTCCATCTGTTCCATTTGTTCATGAATATGCATTTGAAATTGTTCTTTATCTTGTAATAACTGCTGCCGCTCTCGTTCTAGCATTTGCTTCTCTTGCCTTAGCTGATTCATTTCCATATGTAATGACTCTTGCTGGGCGCGAAGCTCTGCATGATCAGCTTGTAATTCTTCCTCTTCTATTTGAACTGAAGCTGGTTTTGGAAATTGTAATTCATACGTTTCTTCAGAAAAAGAAACAGAATTCTTCGGAATTCTGTTTTTAAATAAGGACATCCTCTTCACCTCTTTGAACGATAATTCTTCCTTCTTTCTCTAGCTTTTTCACTGTACCAGTGATCGTTTGCTGCGCTTTTTCAGCATCCGTCATCTTAAGTGGTCCTAAGCCATCTAATTCTTCTAGAATCATCTCTTTACGGTTTGAAGACATACATGTAAATAGTTTCTCTTTAATTTCTTCTTTTGCAATTTTAAGTGCTTTCGCAAGAACACCGTTATCTGTAATTTCTTCTAATACACGGCGAAGCGCAAGATCTTCAAGACCAAGTAAGTCTTCAAAGACAAACATATTTTCTTTAATTTTCTCAGATAACTCATAATCGACTTCATCCAGCTTTTGAAAGACTGTTTTTTCAACACCTCGTGAAACATTATTTAAAATGTTTACGATCGTTTTCAAGCCATCAGTTTTATTAATTGCACTAAATGCCATATTATTTAATTTCGATTTTAACAACTCACCAATTTGATTAATTAATTCGCCATCAACTTGTTCTAATTTTGCAATACCCATTACAGTCTCTACTCGTTTATGATCTGGCAATCTCTCAATTAATTGAGACGCAAGTTGCGGTTTAATATAAGAAGCGATAATTGCAATTGTTTGTGGTGATTCATCATTAAGCACTGTAAGGAGTGGCTCTAAATCTGTAAGTGAATTTAAGAACTCAAACGGATTATCTTTGTTATACCAAAGATCTTCCAATAATTTTTCCAGTTCGTCCTCTGGCATGTTTTTAAATATACGACGAATATATTCTTTATCTGGAGTGACTAAGTTCAATTCTTTGACATTTAGTTCATATAAGAACTCTCCTAGTACATTTTCTAACGTTTCTGGTTTGTATACACGAAACTTTGCGATTTCACGAAGTAATACTTCTTTTTCCTCAGCTGTCATATATTCAATGACTTTTGCTGCCACCCCTTCTTCTAATGTGCGAATAAGGATGGCAGCTTTTTCTTTGGAGGAGATTTCATCTAACATCGTTGTTCCTCCCTTACTGTCCGTTTAACCATTTTTTAATTACTTTTGCAGTTCCTTCTACATGTTCTTTCGTAGCATCCTGCACTTGTTCATCTAACGTTGGTTCTTTCGGTTCTTCTGGTTCAGGTTTTGGCTCTGGCACTATTTTTTCTTCAGGAATTTCCAAGATACTTTCATTACTTGCAGCCACTTCCTCTTCTGCTAAGTATTCTTCATATTCCTCTTCTTCTTTCTTTCTCTTACGTCTTGCTAATAAGAACCATACTAGACCACCGATTGCTAATAAGCCAGCTGTAATTCCACCGAATAACCACCAGTTCATACCACTTTTTTCTGGCTCTTTCTCTTTTTCGGCTTTCGGCTGATCGAACTGAACAGTTACAACGTTAACTTGACCATTTATAAAGTTACCGTTCGGATCAGCTTGAAGTCCTGCCGCTGTTCCAATTGCTTCTTTAAAAGTTGTCATATCAATTCTACGTTTTACTAGCGTATCATTATCTACCCATACAACAACATTTGTTTTCGTTAATTCTGGGTGTTTCTTAATTGTTTCAACTGTTTTATCTATTTCATAGTTTTCGATTTTGTTACCATTTTTATTATCATAGACAACTTTACCATTTTGATTATTGTTCGTACCGTAGTTTGGCACTTCACCGTTCGCTGTAATACCAGCACCTTGCTTCGTATCTGCCCCTTCTTGCGCAGTAGAGCTTTCCTCTTGCTCTTGTTTACTACGAAGTACACCTTTATCACCATACTTTTCTGACTGACGTGTAACTTCATCGTAGTTTACAGATACTTTCGTATTCACTTTATATTCATTCGGTTTAAACATCGTCATTAATGTTGCATCAATATCTTGCTTTAATTTACCTTCAAGTTGGTGCTGCATCTCTACTTCTTTCTCGTAAGAAGAGGAACTACTAGAATGTGCTTCATCTGTACCTTTTGAGATAACACCTTTTTTACTATCAATAACACTTACTTCTTCTGCCTTCACACCAGGAACTGCTGCACTAATCATTTGCTGTATACCTGCAACTTGATCAGCTGTTAACAATTGACCACGCTTCACTCCAACCGTAATCGCCGCTGTTCCTTTTGCTTTTTCTTCATCAAAAATTGTCTCTTTTTCAGGCAATGTAATTTGAACATTTGCCGTTTCAACTGTCGCAAAGTTTCTTACAATATCTTGCTCCAATTGCTTCTTCGTACCGACAATTTGCTTCATTTTTTTATCTTGCTCACTTGAACCGAGCGAGCTTTCTAATAAAATTTCCTCACCGCTTTTAGAATTAAACGGTAAGCCCATCCCATTCATTTCTTTTCGAACCCATGGAGCATCATTCTTTTGCACACGAATCGAACCATCGGCCGCTAATTGATAATCGACACCTAACTTCGATAATTCTGCTGTAATCTCTTGTTTATCTGTATCATTTAAATTTTGATATACAACAACATATTTATCTGGCAAGGTGAAGTATAAAAGTGCTCCTGTTACAATCGCTAAAAGCGCAGCACCAATTACTAACTTATGCCACGTTTTTAACGATTGGATAACATTTTTCATCTTTTCCATTTAAACACACCCGTCCACTTTCCTAAATTTGCATATTAATTAGTGACTTATAATTTTCAATAAGATTATCACGTACGAGAGCAGCCGTTTTCATTTGAGACTCAGCTTTCTTTTGCTGAATTAAAACGTCATGTGTTTCTCCTACCCCTTTAGTTAGTAAATCATATACTGCTGTTTGTGCATTGTTTTGCGTTTGATTCATATCTTCCAATAAATCAATAAACTTTTTCCCCTCAACTACAGATGTTTGAGAAGTTTCCGGTGCACCAATTGACTGAATTGCTCCAAATGGTTGTGTATTTAACATTGGTTGAATTTTCATATTACTATCTTCCCCCTTATCCTCGGCCGATTTCTAAATCTTTATCAAGCATTTTTTTATTCGCATTTAATACACTCGTATTCGCTTCATACATTTTTTGAGCAACCATTACATTCGTCATTTCAGCAGTTACATCAATATTGGGATAACGTACATATCCCTCTTCATTTGCGTGCGGATGCGTCGGATCATACACTAAATTTTCCGTTTTATCTGCTTCAATACTTTTTATTTTCACTCCGTTAGTAGGAGCCCCATCTAGCATACTTGCAAAACTATTGTTTGATTCTAGCACTACACTACGACGCTCATATAAATCTGCCCCCGGAGCCGCCGTCGTATTTGCATTTACAATATTGTTAGAAGTAACTTCCATCCACTTTCTCGCTGTCGTTAGCCCTGAGCCACTTGCATTAATTGCCTGAAACATCCGTTGTCTCTCCCTCTACTTTTAACGTCCGCGTGCCGCTTGGTTAATTGCATATTGTGTATTAATTGCGTTAATTGAAATACCGTATAACTGATTTGCTTTCATTAAATCTAGCATTTCTGTCGTTACATCCACACTATTTCCGTCTTTATTCGTTTGCATTGATTTTGTTTGAATCTTTGCATATGTATTTTTCGTATTTACTGTCGGTAAGTGCATTTCATTCGTTTGATATAAATCTGGATTGCTCTTTAAATCAGCCGCATTATTTTTATATAACGCACTACTTTTATTCATCTGCTCAGCAAATGTTACATCTTGTGCTTTATAGCCAGGTGTATTCGCATTTGCAATATTACTAGAAACAGTATTTCGTTTCGTCACTAAATAATTCATATAATGGCTTACATCACTCACTAAATCTGGCATATTCCACACCCTTCCTTTTCTAACGTAATGATCCACTGATAGAAGTTTCACTTCATTATTTATTTTCTTATATACGTTTATTAAAATATTTACTATTATGTACCCTTACATATTTTATTCCATTTTTTCATTGTTGTCTTTAGAAAAATACAAAAATATAAAAAAGAATGCAAAAAAACTGTATACACATAGTAATCTATAGAACATTTCAATAGATAAACTACAAACTAAAGTCCATTTTTCTATTATTTAGATTACTATTATTGTTTCATCACAGTCATAAAATGAAACCTCAATCAGCGGAGTTCTTTATGTAAACGAAGGAATAGACCCCCTTTTAAAAGGGGAATCTGTTTCCAGACATTATTATTAATATTTACCGTAAAATGAATTAGCCTTCATTCGCCCATCATTTGCCATTATCATTTCTTCCAAAATCTTTTGCTTATCTCGAATATGCTGTGCTGCCTTAATAATGAATGGGCTTACTTCTGCTGCAACTTGTGCACGTCTTTCTTCATCTAGTGTCATCATCCAGCGATTTAACATCTCACTCTTCTCAGCAAACTCTTCATCTGACACTTGTAATTCACCGATTTCATTAAAACAACTGACAAACGTTCGATAAATATCATTGTTCATTTTCAAGCGCTCCACGGTATCCATCTATTAAATCTTGTAACACTTGCACAATGGCATCAATGTCTTTTACTTTACGCGTGACTTTCATCGTTTGAATTTGAATGCTAATCCAATCATATAAACCAAATAAACTATCGTATAAATCTTTCGTAATATCAGGATTTAACTGGAGCTTCAACTCTTCAAATATACGTTCTAACTTTTCAAGAAGTTCATCACCATCTTGAAGTTTGAATGTATTTAAAAGTTCTTCCAATTTACGAAACTCAATGATGCATCTTTCATAAATAAATATTGTATTTTTAATTGGATTACTCGTCATAATATCATTTTGCATATAACGTTGCCATGCTTGCATACAATCACTTCCTCAGCTTTCATTAGTCATCACTTTTTGTTTTTGTCATTGCTTGAATTGTCTTCAACTGACTATCAAGCAATGCTAACTGACTTTCTAATTTTGCATATTTATCAATAATTGTTTTTTGTTTTTCCTTATTAACTGTATCAATATCTTGAATTTTTCTCTCTAAATCAGTTACTTGCTTTTCAATACTTTTAGAACGTTTCCCGATAATTCCTTCATCTCCAAATATCCCGTCTAACTTTTTCTCTGTATCATGACCTAGACCATTTAAGCCAAAGAAAAATTGTTTGGTAGATTCCGGATTCTCTTTAAAAGCTGTTTTTAATTTTTCTTCATCAAGAGTCATATTACCTTTTTTATCAATTTGAATTCCAAAAGAAAATAAATACTTATCATCTTGGGAAAATTTAAAAATACCTGTCATTGCATTATTGATAGCAAATGACACATTATTCCCTTGCATTACTCCATCTTCTCCAGCAAATAAATCTAAACTCTTAACAGCCTTATTATACTCGTCTTTCATTTTTTTTATTAAATCTATCGAATTTTTTATATCAGAATCTTCAATAGTTAATTTTATTGGCTCTGTAGTTTCCTTTTCTAAATTGATAGTTAATCCTGGAATTGTATCAATCTTATTTGTTTTACTAGTCCCTTTGATTCCATTTATTGTATACTCAGCATTTATTGCTCCTGTCACTTGATGTGCAACAACATTCGTTCCATCCGTATTTTTTGCAGAAGTAACTAGCCCTATATTTTGTAAAAAACCATTGGCACCATCCGTTAATTTCAGCTCCCCAGCTTCTCCTGCAGTAGTCGATGTGAAAAATAGTTGATCTCCTAATGTATATACTGACGCACCATAATTCCCATTATTTATCTTATTGACAAGATCTTTATACGTCATATCTTTCGAGATTTTAACTTCTTTTCCATTTATCTGAAATACATCATCTACTCCAAGTTTTAAATCTAAACTAAATTTTTGCTCCATACCTTCAGGAGTTTTTGAAGGAGTAAGTGGAGCTGTAGTTATTTGATGTCTTTCAGCTACCCGTTCTACTGTAATCGTGTATGTTCCGGGAATTGTAGCAGTGTCAGCTTGTGCTTTTATAAAACCATCTTTGGATAGAGTGGTTTTCTTTTCATCACCTTTAAATGCGTATAAATCTTTGAACACTTGTACAAGATTTCCAAATTCTTTTTTCATACTTGCATACACATTTTTTTCATTTGTTAATGTTTGTTTTTGTGTAGTATAAGGTGATTTTTTCATTTCCAATGCTTGTAACTCTAAATCTACTAACTTCTTTGTATCTATTATGTTATTTCCTAAATTCCATATTTGTTGTCTGCCACCATAATCAGATATTGTTCCTGCCATATTTTTCACTCCTTATCATTTACATGTAATCTAAAATACTCGTTTTACTCATTGTACTAACAGCTTTTAATGTCGCTTCGTACGTTGCGTTTATATAAGCTAAATCAGAAATTGCGACCGCTAAATCAACATCCTCAATTTCTTTACGGTTTTCTTGAAGTGCTACATTTTGCTCGCTTAAAATTGTTTTAAACGTCTCCATTGTGTTCATTGTTGAACCAACTTCAGTTGTACGGTTAATGATGCCATCTAAGTTTTGCTTATTTCCTTCTAATAACGGTTTTAGTGCTTTTTGGTCACCGTTTTGCATCGCTTCACTCATCTGTTTTAACGTTTTTATAACAGGGGATAATAATGCTTCACCGTTACGGAACGCTTTGAATTCATAACCGTCATTTAGTTTCCAGTTCACATCATTTTTCCCACCCTGGTACGTACCATCTTCTGTAAATGGCAGATTTTCTGCACTATCACCACCGAAAATATAACGACCTTGTTCTTTTGTATTCGCTAAATAGACGACCTGTTTTAAAATTTGATCAATCTCTACACCAATAGCCTGCAATTCTTTTTCACTATTTGTACCATTTAACGCTTGTACTGTTAATTGGTCTGCTCTTGTTAAAGATTTCAAAACACCTTGTAAAGTATTTTCAGTTTGTGTTAATACATTTTTCGAATCCGCTATATCTTTCTGCATTTGCTCCATATTTGCCAATGAATGTTGAATCGCAAATGATTTACTTGCTGCAAGTGGATCTTCACTCATAAGAAGGTTCTTCTTCCCTGAGGTTACTTGATTTCGGTGGTATTGCTGTTGCACATTTAAATCCATCAACTGATTCTTTGCCCAGTTTGCATTTTGAAATGTAGATACTCTCATTTCTATCTCCTCCTTAAATATTTCCAATTACCAACTATACATGACTACTCCTTATCTAATAATCGAAAACAAACTATCAAACACTTCATTCATCGTAGTTATAGCTTTAGAATTCGCCACGAAGTATTTCTGGAAGGCCATTAAATTAACCATTTCTTCTTCCATATTTACGCCCTCGATGCTCATCTTTTCTTGCTGGATACCTTCTAATAAATCCTTATGAATATTTTGATATGCATTTACTGAACTTTTATCAGAGGCTACCCCAACTAAAAATTGATCTAAGGCTTGCTTATATGTAAGTCCATCCTTATAGCCTTTATCTGTAATAGCCGCAAGGTTGTTGGCAGTTTCAGCCGAAATTTTCATTTTTGAAATATCTTTTATAAAATCAGGATTCAATTCAAGTTTCTTCGCATCTTCTCCTACAAAAAGTTCTTTCTTCATAGTATTATTCACTTGTTTTTTTAACGAATTTACAAACTCATTCAGATTATCTTTATAATTTGTAATCTTTGCTTTCGTATCAATTGCCGATAAAATTGTTCCACCACTTAATGGGATATCTGTTCCAGATATTTGTACAGACATTGGCTTTTTATCCTTCTGTAATTGAAGTGGATATGTATCTTGACCATTTACAGTTAAAACACCATTCATCCTAACACTTGCAATATTAGGATTTGTAGCTTCATAAGATACTTCTATATCTGCATACTGAGACATTTCTGTCATAATACGATCACGTTCATCTAATAGTTGATTTGGTACTTGTGTACCAGCTTGTCCAATTTTCTTGTTCGCTTCTGCTAAACTAGCAGCAAGTCGATTAAATTCATTAACATGCGCTTCAATATCTTCTGTCGTCTGTGCTTCCACTGTATCTAAATTTTTCGCTAGACGACTTACTTGACTTGTGAACTTCCCCGTTTCAGCAATTAATGTATCGTAGTAATTTGATTGCTCCGGATTTTTTGCAACTTCACGAAAAGCATTGAAAAACCCATCCATTAAACTAGATAATGAATTTTTACCTGTCGTTCCTACCATAGACTCTACTCGCGACAAAGTAGAATTCATATATGCATAGTAAGAGAACTGTGACATTTGATCATTATATTGCTTTGTCTTCACTTCATCTGTAATACGATCAACACCTAATGTTTGTACACCATACCCTATTCTTTGTTCTGGTGCATACCCTTTACTCCCTCCAGCAGATCCGTAATTCACCATTTGACGCACATAACCCGGTGTATGAATGTTAGACAAGTTTTGTTTCGTTGTTTGTAACCCCATTTGAGCCGCTAACATGCCTGATAGCGGTGTATTATAATCAGATAATCTCATAAAGCTTCACTTCTCCTTTACAATAGTTCGTTCATAAAGATTTGCGAATTATTGTTTCGCTCTAAGTTATATTCAGAAACAGAATCCACAATACTTTCTGTAGTTTTTAATAGTACGTTTAAGTAATATTGATTTTTCAAAAGAATCATTTTTACATTCTCTTCTAATTCAGTTACGTTTTTTTGTAATTCTTCCATTTTTTTAATTTCTTCTTGAGAAAAATACGAAAATAACGCACTTACACGAAACGATTCAACTCCTTGTTCTTTACAGAAATGAACAACCATTTCTTCAAATGAGCTTGATAACCCTTTTAAACCATCAATGTACTGCAATTGCTCTACTTGTAACTTTTGAACTGCATTTACATTTTTACTTTTTAAATTCTCATATATTTGCTCTCCAAGCGCTTGAATATTTTCATACGCTTTTTGAATAATAACGAGTTTTTCATATAATTGTATGTACATATAGCTTCCTTCCTTTTACAAGACTAAATTCACAATTAAACCATGGATTTCTCCAATTTGATTTAACATTTCTAAATGTCCTGTTTTCGTATTAATTAAATTCATAACATCTTCTAATTCATTCAATCCCATTTCTGCCTGTTTCACAATCGTCATTTTCTGTGAATATCCGTAACGTGGGTGACGAGACATGACATCTTTATACTGCAATACATTATCAACGTAAAAATTCAAAAATGATTTTACTGTATTTTTGTATTCCATTACATTATCAAGCGTTAATTCCATTTCAATTTTCTCTTTAATTTCTCCAATATTATCGACAAACGCTTCCATTTGTTCTAGTAATTTATCTTTTTTCGGATCTGCATGCAAATTATCCGAAAATGCAAGTCCTGTCCTGACATTTGCTTCTTTCGGCATTTGAGTAGCAGGCGGTATATGCGATAAAATTGGATTATGCGAGATAGAACGTAGCATATATATCACCTATTTATTTTTTTATTTCTTCCTAAACTTAATCGTAAAATCCAGTTATTTATAATTATACTCTGAACAGTAATATTTTGCAGTTATTTTTTATAAAAGATATGTTACAATTTAGCATGAGGTGGCACAATTCTATGAATATTTTCCTTTGTGGTTCAAATCAATTAACAGCATTAGATCAAGAAGAAATAAAAAAATTTTTAACTGACTATGCTCACAAACATAAAATTTACATATTATGTTATAAATCTATTGAAAATGAGGTTCTTCGTTTTTTCGTTGAGAATGAAAGACTCGCTCAAAATTTATGCCTTTACACGCTGCAACCATTGCAAGCAATAACAGATGAATTTCAAGAAGTCGTTGATTACTTAAAAAAACACGGAGCCGAATATGTTGCTTTCGATCATCCTTCTGACTCCATTTACCGATCAGATTATATGTTTTTTGTTAAACAAATTATTGAAGACACTGATTTAGTTCTCTGTTTTTATAATGGGGACAAACATACATCTGTCATCCCTGTCGATGTTGCAAAAGAAGCAGGTATTGATGCTGTCATTTATGATTTACCAGGATTACATGAAAAGCAAATGAAAAAAAGCTTTGAACAAAAAATTCGTATGATGTAAAGGGGGAGGCACAATATCATTATTGTGCCCATTGTAAATATGATAATTGAACAAGATTATGATCATTTTATCGCGAGTTTTAAACAACAATTCAATATGGATATCGCTTCTTATAAACAAGATAGAATGCGCCGTAGAATCGATGCTTTCATTTCGAGAAAAGGCTTCGAAAACTACACTAATTTTTTAAACAAATTACGCGCTGATCAAAATTTATTTTTAAATTTTATTGACTATATTACAATTAACGTTTCAGAGTTTTTTAGAAATAAAGAACGCTGGCAAACTTTAGAGTCGAAAGCACTACCAAAATTACTCGAACAAAATAGCGGAAAATTAAAGGTATGGAGTGCCGCTTGCGCTGCTGGTGAAGAACCGTATACACTCTCTTTAATTTTATCAAAGCATCTAGCTCCATTTCGTTTTGAAATTCAAGCAACAGATCTTGATTTTCATATTTTAGAAACCGCAAAACGCGGTCAATATACAGAACGTTCTCTGAAGGAATTACCTAATGATTTGAAAGAACGTCATTTCACAAAAGAGAATGATATATATTCATTGCATCAAAACATTAAACAAAACGTTACGTTCAAACAGCACGACCTTTTAATGCAGTCGTTCGATACAAATTATGATTTGATTATTTGTCGTAACGTAATGATTTATTTTACAGAAGAAGCAAGAGTAAAACTTTATGAAAAATTTAGTCGTTCTTTACGAAAAGGCGGTGTACTATTTGTTGGTAGTACGGAACAAATTTTAACACCCGAACGTTACAATCTTCAGCGATTTGATACATTCTTCTACGAAAAAATATAAAAAAGGTCGTCACAATGGAGTGACGACCTTTTTACATAACTCGAATTAAAATAATACCGACAATCCATATAAAGAGAAAAAGAAACGTCATAGACCATTTATGTTCTTGCACCGTATGTTTCAACGCCTGTGACAATTGTGTCATGTTCATTTCCGCAAGCGCTCTCCATACACTTACATCCCGATCTTTAGCAATGCGGTCTGTAACGCTAATTAAAATTGTTTCGTTAGACAATTTCGTTATATAAGCAGTAATAACCGTTACCATCAAATTTATATTTCCTTCTGAAGAATCACTTTCCACTCTAGAGATAAGTGCACTCACATCTAATAACGGAATATGTACTTTTCTACCAAATGATAGTTGTACTTCAGCGAAATCATACGTTCCATCTAACAAAGGAAGTTCTTTTATATGCGCCTGCTTAACAAGCCCTTGTAGGCTTCTAATTACTTGTTCAAATATTTTTTCTGTTTGCTTACCTTCTCCGGATAACGTATGTAACTTTTTAAAAAGTTGTAACACTGTATCCATCTCTTTAGAAAGCATTTCCTTCATAATCTTTCCATCACTTAAACTTGCAAGTAAAATACCTATTTCATTATTTTTCGAAATAATTTTAGACTGTCCAGTAAACACTAAATTGCTACGCTTTCGTTCTTTCTGGATTTCATGCTCCGAAATAGCTGCAGGCTGTTTTAATGGTTGTAACGCCTTATCTTCAATTGTCGTACGTTTAATCTCCATTTAAGCGCCTCCACTACTATGAAATAATTAGCCCCATTCTTTATTACTCTTTAAAACTAAAAACAGTACGAATAAACCTGACATGATGGTAAACACATCAGAAGCTTGCACTCCCTGTTCACCTTTTTCTTCTTTCTTTTCTTTCGGTTCTTCTTTTTGTTCTTTCTTTTTAGAGGCAACTTGTTTGTTATTTTTCTCTTTTCGGTCCTTCGCCTGATGTACTTCCTTGTTGTCTTCGAACGGCTCTTTTATAACGTAAGTAAATTCCTCTTTCTCTTTCAACGGTTCTTTTATAAACTTATTTACTATCTCATCTTGCTTCGGAATTTGAACAACTGGCAAATTTTCTTCTGGAAGCGGGTTTTTGACTTTCGAATCTCCTTGCTTCTCATTTTCTTTCTTATCTTCTAATTCATTTTCTAGTTTATTATCTAATTTTTCTTCTTTCTCTTTCTCTTCTATCTTTTTATCATCTTCGTTTTTTGGCGCCAAAACAGAAATGGTATATTCACTTTCCTCAACAAGTTTATTACCTGCTGCATCTATTATCTCTACAAGTAATTCATATGGCCCAGCCGGCAATGCTTCTGTTATTTCAAATACTTTTTGCCAATCCATATCATGCTTGTTGTAGTCTAATAAAAAGGAAAGCTCTTTATTTTCTTTCCCTTTTAATGTAACGCGCACTTCTTTTACAACCGATTCTATATCTGACGCTTTTACTCGTATTTGTATAGAATCTCCCTGTTTTCGTTCAACTAAGTTCTCTTTTACTTCATCAATAGTAACTTTCTGTAACTTTGGCAATTCTTTATCTATAGTTGGCGTTTCATTTTTAATACGAATGAGCGGGACTTTCACTTCATTTTTTATGAGCTCTTCTTTCTCATTCTCTTTGTAACTTTGAACGAGCTGAAGATTCCAATCACCTTGCAAATCAAAATCCCCTGCTTTATAGTTAGCAACCCAGCTCTTCGTTTCTTCATCATACTCAAAAGATAACATTCTTTCTTGCGCATATTGCTCGCCATTTTTTTGTAACTGCAATATACCTTTCATACTTTGAATGTTTTTCCCATTTGGTTCTACAGCAATTCGCACCTCTTCGCCAACTTTAAGCTCCGGCTTATTTACTGTAATAATTCCCTGTTCTGTTTCTATCTTTCTTTCACTCAATTGTTTATTTGCTACTTCTTGTTGTTCTGCTTCTTGTTGTTCTGCTTCTTTTTGTTTCTCTTCATCTTGTTTCGTTTCCACTTGCTCTGGCGGTTCTTGAGATTCCTTATTTTCTTCTTGTACATTCACTTCATTTATTTTTTGATCTGGCTCAATTTGTTCCTCAGCCTGACTTTGCAAGGGGAAGAACAAGCACACATGTATGCATAGCCAACTCATTAGAAAAAACTTTACGTTTTTCATCTACTAGTTCAAACTCCTATTTCAATGCCTTATAGTGATTTCGTCACTTTTACTCCGAAAAATCCATCTACATTTACAAGTTCACCATACGCCACTAATACATCATTTACATAAATACGAATTGGTTCATCAATATCCTCATCTAGTACAACTGCTTCATTTTCTTGTAAACTTAATATATCTTGAATCGTTTTCACTGTACTTCCAAATACAAATTTCACGTTCATTTCTACATTTTGTAGAATGGACGTGTCCATATATACTGGTTCCATTTGTTTTACTTCTTTAAATTCAATAGGTTGCACAACTGGTTCTACAATTTTTTCTTCCTCAATTTCTTCTGTGGCAATCTCTTCTTCCACCATTGGATACAGAAGTCGCCTTACCATTTCTTTCGCTTCAGAAATT
The DNA here is from genome assembly GCF_000836715.1 of Bacillus sp. L_1B0_5. NCBI lineage: Bacteria > Bacillati > Bacillota > Bacilli > Caryophanales > Bacillaceae > Bacillus > Bacillus sp. L_1B0_5. The sequence goes on from NZ_JXIS01000139.1 coordinate 24,442, forward strand.
GGCAAAATTTGATACATTTTCGATTGAAGCAGATCACCAATTTCAAGATTGAACGTAATTTGAACGAGTTCGTCCACTTCCATTGACTCTCCCAAATACTCCATTTCTTCTTTTAACGTTACAAATTTAACATTTGGCGGCGTCATGTCCATTTTTTCTTGGAACATTTCTGACATCGCCGTAGCAGCGTGACCCATCATTTGGTTCATAATTTCTTTAATACCGCTCAGTTCTAATTCAGTAAGCTCTTTTTCCGGATCAACTTCTCCTGTTCCCATCATCATTAAATCTACCATTGTTAAGGCGACATCTTTCGTAAATACGAATACATTCTCATTCTTTAGCCCTTCAACAAAGTCAACATTTAAAATAACAAATGGCACTGGTACTCCATCATAATGACGAACATTGATTGCTTCCACATTTGGTGTACTAATTGTAACTGGCTGATTTAAAAGCGTTGACAATACTGTTGAAGCGGAACCAATTGAAATATTTGCAATTTCACCAAGCACATCTTTCTCTTCTTGTGTTAAATGCTCTTTTTCAACTTCTTCTACAATCTCAGTTTCCACTACTTCTGCTGGCTCGTCTTTTTCTTCTACTCCACCAGATAATTGCATTAATTTATTTACCATTTGTTTCGCATGCTCAACTGAAACAATTTGTACAAGTTTAGAGTTTACAAGATTATCTATCTTTAAATCAAACGACACTTTAACAATCGTATGATTCCCATCGATTTCAGAGATTTTCTCCATTTCTTCTGATAACTTTACAACATTAATCGTCGGCGGAGACATATCTACTGTATCTTGGAAGAATTCCGACATAGATGTAGCTGCGAATCCCATCATTTGATTCATCGCTTCTTGTACAGCACTTAGTTCTAATTCACCAAGTTCTTTTCCATCCTCCACTTCACCTGTTCCCATCATCATTAAATCAGCGATGGACAATGCAACATCTTGTTTAAGAACAAGAAGGTTTTCCATATCTAATCCTTTTGTAAAATGAATGTTTAATACAACATGTGGAACTTCGACATCTCTTGAATCATATAAATCTACCAACTCTATGCGAGGAGCAGTAATGCTTACTTGCCTATTTAAAATCGTTGATAATACAGTCGAAGCTGAACCAAATGATATATTTGCAATTTCGCCAAGAATATCGCATTCTTGAGGCGTTAAATGCTCATTTTCTTTTTCTAGCACAATCGTGCTCGTATCCCCTTTTGTGTGTTGCTCAGGCATTTTCCCTGCCTCCTCATTTCTGTTTTTCTATCAAATAATATAAACTCTCATTTGATTTTAGCAAACTTATTATATAAAACGTTAATATGTATGTATTCCCATTATTAGATTAGTAACGATTAGCCAAAAAGCTCCCCAATTGTATACAAGTGGGGAGCTTTCCTTCATTCCTATTATAAACCTTCTGGGTTTAAAATGAGGACCACTCGTCCATCACCGAGAATCGTCGCACCAGAGAAATAGTTAGAACTCTCTGCAAAGAAGTCACCTAATGACTTTAAGACTATTTCTCTTTGACCGATAATTGTGTTTACAATAAGTCCATAGCTGCGATGTGTATTACGAACAATTAACACAGGAACCATTTGACCATCATATGACGCAAACGCCTCATCTACTGTTTTTTCACCAAATACAGTACTTAAATGTTTCACTTCAATAATTTGATTACGATAATTTAACACATCTTTTCCTTGTAAGGATTGGATGTCTTCCCTCTTAATTCGAATTGCTTCAACGATATTTCCAAGAGGTAAAGCATAACGCTTATCATTCGTTTGAACAAGCATAGATTGAATAATAGACAACGTTAACGGAAGTTCAATTCTAAATGTACTTCCCTTTCCTTCCTCAGAATCAATAATTAAATGTCCACCTAAACTATGAATCGTATGTTTTACAACATCTAATCCGACACCGCGTCCAGAAAGATCTGATACAACTTCAGCTGTACTAAATCCTGGTTGGAAAATAAGATCAAACACTTCACGATCTGTTAATCTATTCGCATCTGCTTCAGTTACAACGCCATTTTTAATCGCTTTTTCTAATACTTTCCCTTTATTAATACCGTTTCCATCATCCGTAATTTGAATAACGACATGATTTCCACTATGAAAGGCTTCTAATTTAATAGTACCTGTCTCATTTTTACCTGCATCACGTCGTTTTTCAACAGTTTCAACACCGTGATCGATTGCATTTCGAATTAAATGAACGAGCGGATCACCAATTTCATCAATAACAATTTTATCTACTTCAGTATCTTCACCTGTAATTTGTAAATCGATTTTTTTCCCTAAATCTTTCGCTAACATACGTACCATACGTGGGAAACGATTGAACACAGTTTCAATCGGCACCATACGCATATTTAATAGTACGTTTTGAATATCTTTTGAAATATCGCCTAATCGATTTAAATGTTCAATTAACTCCTTGTTTTGAATCGTTTGAGCCAATTCATCAATGCGCCCACGTTCAATTACACTTTCTTCAAACATATTCATTAATCTTTCGATTTTCTCTAATTGAACACGAATTGAACGATTCTCCACTTTAGCATTTTTCGTTTTTGTAGTACTTTTAGCTGGTATAGCACTTTTAGGTTGATTCGTTGCCACTATCGGTGATTCTACCTGCGTAGCCACAGCTGGTTGTAGCGTTCCTTCTACTTGCACAACTTCTTGTGTAACGAATTTTTTAGAAGCTACTTCCCTCGATATAGGTTCTCCTTGCTTTACTTCCACTTTCTCAATTTCAGAAACATGAAGTACTACTTGTTTCAATTCTTCTATACTACAATCAGTATCCATAAATACTGTAAATTCAAATCCGAAAGCATCTGCTTCAATTTCTTCAATACTCGGAGCTGTTTTTTGTATATTCCCTACATTCTGCAATGCTTCAATACACATAATGGCACGTACTGCTTTTAAAATTGCTTGCTGTTCAACTGTTATATGCACTTCATGCGAAACTGCATCATCGTTGTCTATATGATTTTGCTCTATATGTTCCGTAGGAGTTTCTACATTGCCGTTCAATAATGCTTCTAATTTCTGTTTAGTTGAGACTACATCAATATTGCCCATTCCACCTTGTTGCACATCTGCAACCATCTTCTCCAAATTATCAATGCACTCAAAAATCACATCAATAATATCCGCATTTACAACTATATTTCCATGACGAATTTCATCTAACACATTTTCCATCTTATGCGTTAAATCAGCCATCTCTGTAAATTCCATACTCGCAGACATACCTTTGAATGTATGAGCGGAGCGGAATATTTCTCCTACAACATCCATATCAGCAGGATTTTGCTCTAACACTAGCACATTTTCATTTAGCGACTGTAAATGTTCTTCTGACTCTTCGAAAAATATATTTAATAGATCTGTTTGCATTTTTATCCCCTACCTGTCTAACAAACATTTCATTTATGTATAACAATTTAGTGTTTTATAATGAGAAAAAAGGGGGCCACACGTCGATCCGCTATCACTGTTTTGATTCCTTGTGGCACCCCTTCTATATTAACTATTTGCTACTTTTGTTAAAGCTTCAATTACACGATCCGCTTGGAATGGCTTTACAATAAAGTCTTTTGCCCCGCCCTTAATTGCATCTAATACCATACCTTGTTGTCCCATTGCAGAACAAATAACAACCTTTGCACTTGAATCAATTTTAATAATTTCTTTTAATGCTTCAAGCCCGTCCATTTCTGGCATAGTAATATCTAATGTTACAATATCAGGTTGAAGTTCTTTATACTTTTGAATTGCTTCTACCCCATTCTCTGCTTCGCCGATAACTTCAAATTCAGCATTACTTTTTAATAAGTTTTTAATCATCGTTCGCATAAACATCGCATCGTCTACTACTAAAATTTTATGTGCCATTCTTTTTAATTCTCTCCTTCTATGTATAAATATATCTTAATATTTCACCTTATCATTCTCACTCATTATACAAAATAAAATGATAAAATTTAATATTTTTTTAAAAGAATTTTCGTATTTTTATTATTTTATTATTAAAATAATAATATACTACTCTTTTATATAAATAACAACGCGACGGTTTTTTTCCCAGTTTTGCGGTGAATCATTTGGTACAACTGGCTTTGTGTCTGCATATCCTACCGCAGCTAGCCTTTTATCATCCACATTATACACTTCAATTAAATGGTGAATCATATTTGCCGCTCGTGCTGAAGATAACTCCCAATTAGAAGGGAATTTCTCGTTATGAATAGGTCTACTATCTGTATGTCCCTCTACAACAATTGGGTTAGGTACGGATTGAAAAAATCCAACTAATTGACTTATTATCCCTTTCGCTTCAGGCTTAACGTTCGCATCGCCTGTATCAAATATTAAATTATCTACTATAACGACGCTTACCCCTGTATCCTCTCGATATACATTCACTTGGCTAATACCGTTATTATCTACATACGATTTTAACTTCTTATATAATTCGTCCATTCTCTTTTTTGAGATCATTTTTTCATCATTTTTTTCATGTGAAATATCCGGTATTGTATTTTCCATTACTTTTGCATCTACTTGCCCCGTATCACTAAACTTTTCAAGCATCTTTGACAATTTTACTGCATCTTGCTTTGATGTAGCAACTAGTAATACAAAGAAAGTTAATAATAACATCGTTAAATCTGTAAAAGTCGTCATCCAACGAGGCGATCCCTTTTGCGGTCCTTTACTCATCATACCACTCCTTGAAATATTAGGCTGCTCCTTTTACCTTTTTTACCTTTGTTTCGTATACGTATGTATCCAGTTTCAACTTTAATTTAGAAGGGATTTGTCCACGATACAATTCTGAAATTGCTTCTATTACAAACTTCTTCTCTGTATATAAATCTTCAATACCACGATATACTTTTTCCGAAAGAGGGATTGCAATCATATTCGCAAGTACAGACCCATATAATGTCGTTAACATCGCAACTGCCATCCCTGTACCAATTTGCGATGTATCTTGTAAGTTTTGGAGCATAATGATAAGACCGATTAACGTACCAATCATTCCCCAAGCTGGAGCAAAATCACCAATTTTATCTAATAATGCTGCTCCTTTTCTTAACTCATACACTTCCGTTTCAATATCTCTCAATAACACTTCTTTTAATTCATCTTCATCGTAACCGCTTAACATTAATCGAATTCCTTTTTGAATAAAAGGATTGTCTACTTGCTCTCCATCAACCTCTAAAGAAAGCAAGCCATTCTTTTTAGACTTTTTCGAAAAATCAACAAACAAATCCGTTAACTGTTCTAAATCTTCTTCTCTTCTATGTAAAACAGTGAAAATACTTTTCGTATATTTTTTTATTTCTCCAAATCGATATGCCACAACAATTGTCGCTGTCGTTCCCCCTATGACAATTAAAATAGATGAAATATCTAAAAAGTTTTTGAAAGCTTTTATTCCACCGCCACCAAGCATAATCGCCGCTATCACTATGATGAAACCTACTATGATGCCCACTGGGCTAGAAATATCAAACTTCCTTTTTCTTCTTTGTGGTCTAGCTAATACTTGATTTTTTCCTCCCATATTTCTGCCCTTTCCTTTCCATTTTCATATAACATTTTTTTATTTTAATAATACGTTTTCACATATAACATGTATTATACGCTTATCATCTGTTTATCGCAATATACTCATGAAATTGACACATTTCATTTCTATATTAGAATTATGGTATAAAAACATGAGGAGGCTCACGATGGAACACAACATTTTACAAGTCATTGCATTAGCAGAAAAATTAAAATATGAAATGCGACACAGCTGGCTTTCCAACGGACGTCAAGAAAGTGTTGCCGAGCATACATGGCGTATGTCTCTAATGGCCATTTTAGTTGAACCTTATTTGGATCAAAAAGTAAATATTGAGAAATTACTTAAGATGGTTATTATTCACGACCTAGTCGAAGCCGAAGCTGGTGATATCCCTGCTTTTGATACAATGAATAGTCACGAATTACAACTACAAAAACAAAAAAATGAACTAGAAGCTATTTTAAATATTAAACAAACATTAACAGGTTCTCTCGGCGAAGAATTATATGACTTATGGATGGAGTTTGAAGCGAAAGAAACGTACGAAGCAAAAGTTGCTAATGCACTCGATAAACTTGAGGTGAAAATCCAGCATAACGAAGCTGATATTGATACGTGGCTACCAATTGAACATAAAATGACATTCCAAGTAGCAAAGCATACAAACTTTGATTCTTTCCTATCTAAATTACAAAAAATTATTGAACAAAATGGAGAAAAGAAGTTAATCGCTGCCGGCATTGATGTTGAGGCATGCAAGCAATAATGAAATAAGACACTCAACACGAGTGTCTTATTTCATTATTGTTGATACAGCCTGCTTATAAATAAGCTGTTGTTTTCCATCCACTAAAATTAAAACTGTAAATTTATCTACTCCAACAACTTCTCCTACTATTCTAACGCCACTCTTTAAGAAAATTGTAACTGTACCTTTTTCTTCTTTTATTTGTTTATACAATTCTTCCTGTAAATGTTCCAATTACTGTCCTCTCCTTTCGCGAAACATCTTAATATAAAAAACTATAAATTTTTTATTTATGCACTTTGTCTTTTACATTCATAAACTTATTAATTAGTATATCTAAATCTCGGCTAAATAACAAAACTTTATCATGATCCAATCCGTGTCTCGCAACAAGTTGAATTAACTCTTTCTTTTTGTTTTCTATTTTATTTTGTAATTGTCCCATCTCCATCTCTATACTAAAACTCCCTTTTCCCATAATATTACTTGTAAAATTATAGTACATATTCTCTCATAAAAAAATAAAAAAATGGTTTTTTTTACAATTTTTTATTTTTCTATGCCTAAATTACGAATCATGTAAAGATTTATTTACAAATCACTAACATACAATCCTAATGAATCTACAGGCATTTGTCTAATTATAAATGAGACTGGCTCGTTTTCTATACAAAAAACATACTGTATATAGTAGTCCATGAACCATATAGATTAACTTACTAAAAAGGAGGAAAACATATGAGTTATGGTGGAAGTTGCGCTGGTTTCGGCGGTGGATTTGCTTTGCTTATCGTACTATTCATCCTTCTAATCATCATCGGATGTAGCTGTTGGGGTGGCGGCGGATACGGATATTAATATATCCTATCCTTGACAAATGAACTAAAAACTATAGAAAAACAGCTCATATTTGAGCTGTTTTTTTCATACTTTCGTATGAATTTATATCCCTCTTATTTGCGATTTCAACTAACAAAATATCGTTTAATATGGAATAAGAAACATTTTACTAAGGAGGATTACAATGATTAAAGGTCTTTACGAAGCCCATTTACCTGTCCATAGCTTAAAAGTATCTATTCCTTTTTACGAATCACTAGGCCTAACATTATATAAAAGAGGAGACAATATTGCTTTCTTTTGGATTACAGAAAATAAAAGTTGGCTCGGCCTTTGGGAAGGATCAGAATACAAAGTTCATTATCACCCCTCTTTACGACATATCGCCTTTCAAGTTAGCTTACATGATTTAGAAAATGCGATATATTGGCTAAATCAAAAAGGAATTTCAGCACGAAAAGACTTTGGGATGGAGCCAATTGAACCGATTGTTTTTCCAGAATTAGCACACGCCTCCGTATACTTTAACGATCCTGATGGAAATAGTTTAGAGTTGATCGCACAATTACCTGTTGGACTTCCTACAGAGGAAAAAGTGTATTTAAGCGAATGGAAAAAACAAGTTCAAGCATCATCATTACATAAGGATTAATCTATTTATGTCAGTTTCTTATTCCACACTTCTTAAAACAAATAAAAACTTCAATAAACTATTTTATGGGCAAACATTCAGTGTGCTTGGGGATTGGTTTCATACGGTAGCTTTATTAACATTTGTCTACAGCATAACGGAATCGCCGTTTATGATCGCACTTACTTTTATAAGTAAAGGGTTACCAGCGCTTCTTCTTAGTCCTTTCATTGGCGGAGTTGTAGATCGTTTTTCTAAAAAAAATATTATGTTTTTCACCGATATTACACGGGGAATTCTAGTCCTTACATACTTACTCGCAGGCTATAAAATTGAGATTATTTTCATTGCTAATATATGTTTATCTGTACTTTCTTGTTTATTTGAGCCGGCTAAACAAGCAACCTTAAAAAATATCGTACACCAAAACCATTTCGTAACTGCTAACTCTCTTTCTAGTACAATTACTGGTTTTATGTCTATTATAGGTGCTTCTTTGGGCGGGATACTTGCACAATCTTTACATATTGAGTTCGCTTTTTTAGTAAATAGCCTATCATACTTTATTTCAGCTTATTTTATTTATAACATGAGTATTCCTGCTCATGATACTTGTAACAAGCACAAAGCATTTTTCACTGATATAAAAGGTGGTTATACATACATATTACAAACAAAAATCATTTTAACATTAATTCTTGTCGGCATTTCATGGGGCATTATTGGCGGCGCTTATCAACTACTTCTAACGATCTATGCCGAGAGAATTTTCCACACTAACATTGGAATTTTATATACAGTTCAAGGCACTGGGCTTATGATTGGAAGCCTCCTCGTTAATCTTTATATGTCTTATAATAAAGAAAAAATGAAAAAAGTATTCGGTTGGGCCTACTTATTACAAGGAATTTTCTTTCTCGGATTCATTCTATCCGATCAACTTATTATCGGTATCATTACTTTATTCTGTATGCGCATAGCAGGAGGAATCATCGTTCCACTTGATACGACATTACTTCAAACTTACACACACGAAAATATGATGGGTAAAGTTTTTTCATTCCATTATTCCATTTACGGATCTCTTATTCAGTTATCGATGTTTTTTACAGGAGGGCTGTTAGAAATTCTTTCTCCTCAAATGATTGGCAGTTTATTAGCTATATGTTGTATTTTTGTAAGTTTTATATGGCTGTTCTTGTTTTATCGCGGGGATCTCAGTGAATAATTTAATGATAATCAATAAATTTTGATCCCATTCATTATTTGTTTCCCCATAATAAAATTGTTTAAAAATGTAAGTCGGATTTTTTAGTTAAAGAGCCTTATATGGCAACACTATTTGAGAAAAAACTAGATATTTATGTTAAAATATAAACAAGTTTGTGAAATATTGCACTTAAATAATAGACTTTAACTAGTTAAACTGAATTAAATAGGAGGGCTGTTTTGGGTATCACATTCATTTTCGTATGTATTATATTAGTGGCTTCTATTCTGCAAGCAAGTACAGGTTTTGGCTTTTCCATAATGGCAACCCCTTTCTTACTTATGTTATTTCTACCACAAGAAGCTATACAAATAAACATTATTTTATCTTTAATTATCTCCATTTCACTCATTTGGAAAATAAGAATGGACGTTGATTTTGTTCTACTGAAAAGGTTTATTTTTGGGAGTATAGTTGGTGTTCCTTTTGGCATTTTAATCTTCATTTCCGTTAACATAAACATTTTTAAATTAGCAGTTAGCATCCTACTCTTACTATTAACATTATTGCTAATATGCAACGTTAAGGTTAGATCAACACAATCTAGAGATTTCATAGTTGGCGGATTATCTGGTCTTTTAACGACCAGTATCGGTATGCCATGTCCTCCCCTATTACTTTATTTTACAGGAACTAATACTGAAAAAAAGAAGTTAAGAGCAACTACATTAGCTTTTTATCTGTTTATATATTTCATTAGTCTAGTAACCCAAATACTCTTTACTGGCACAAACAAAACCATTTGGGAATCAAGTTTTTATGCCATTCCAATTGTCTTTTTAGGTTTGTTTATAGGACAAATTATTTTTAAATCGATTAATCAACGGATTTTCAAAATATTTACGTACATTCTTTTAAGTTGTACAGGGGGGTATCTTCTTATTGAAAGTTTGAACTTGTTATAGAAGGTGCTTTAAATCGTACAATAACAGATATGTTCAAACGAAATTATTGCTCTATTTTCCGGCGGGGTATTCCATATCAAAACTTAAATGACCTTATTGGCAGTTTACAATTAGCAATCATCGTTCTTTCATAAGACCAATATTTCAAATCAAAATACTAAATAAAGTGGAACTTTAATCAGTGGGGGTTTTGTTCATCCCCACCTAACTTCTTTGCTTCCCCTGAATTTTGAGATGGGGTTCTTACTGCCCGGAAAATAGCGTGATAAAACGATAAAAAGCGGCTATTATGCCGCTTTTTACATTAAATATTTTATAAAACAAAGACCTGCACTTACTATCACAAATATATTAAAAAATAAGAAAAACCCTTTTTCAAAATCTGTATACTTTTCTACCTTTACTCCGCGCTTTTTTAACTCCATAACTATCATTGCAACTTCACGTGCATACTTAATACTTCCAAATTGTATATGAGTGTTATTATATTTAATCTCAAAGACATTTTTCATTTTTTTATGTTGCGAAATGGATTGTATATCCTCTATTGGCATGCTATGTTCATGTGTCTTTTTAAAATAACAATCTAATCCTTTCATAATCACTCTTTTATTTGTTAAAACGAGATAATAATAGAAAGTAGCTCCTACGTAATATATATTTGGTATGACTTTATTATTTGTCATATACCCTTCGTCTACTAACAGTTCCTTCTTAATTTCTTCATCAACTTGTAATTCACTTCGAATTGACTCTTCTAACATTTGTAAAGTTAATTTTTTTAGTAACTCTCCATTTCTTACATAATACTTATCTATATTGATAGACTCATTTGCTTCTTTCTCTAAACGTGTAATTTCTTCCTCTGAATATTGGAGCTCATTTAACATCGATAATAATCTTTTATCCATATTACACACTCCCTTTCCACAGTTTTTGAAGTTTTTTCTTCCCACGAGAAATTCGATTGTATATATAATCCGCCGTTACTTTTAATTCTTTCGCAATATCGTCAATGGAATATCCATCAATATACCTCTTTAAAAAAATATATCGATCTTTCTTATTTAAATCTTGAACTATTTCCATAATCTCTTCTTCTTGTTCTATTTCGTACCTATCATGTACACCTGTATCTATTTCTACGTCTTTATCGATTTTATTCTCTTTATATACTTTCTTTTTATATTCCAATGCCTTCAATTTAGTAATACCAATCATCCAAGATTTTAAGTTTCCCTTTTCTGTATCAAATTGATCGATATTAAACCAAATGACAGTAAATACATCGTTATAACAATCATCCACATATTGTTTTTCAATAGGGGTACTTAATGATTTATGAATAATGTACAAAATTAATTTTCCATATTGATCAATCACTTCTTTCAAAGCATCTTGATCATGTTTTTTCATAGCTATAATTAAATCCTCTTCAGAATTGAAAATCATAAGCCTCTTCCTTCCTCAGTTCCCCTTTAGCAGCTGCTTTTACTTACTATTGGCATTTTATTCTCATTTTCTATCACTTTTGTAAAAAATTATTAATTTTTATTTCTATGTATATGATAACAAACAAAATACCTAAGATCAGAAAGAATAGACAACTTTCTGGCCTTAGGTATTTCTCCTTCAAAAAAAGGCAAACCCGCATCACAGGTTTGCCTCTTTACTCACTTCTTATTTAATCCTTTTTCACTTAAAAACTCTTTCATATGCATTCTTTTTTCTTTAGACATAAACGAACTCATTGATTCCGTCCATGTTACGCTTTTCTTGTTTGATGATCTTTCTTTGTAATACGAGTTCATCGTTTCATCATATTCATTTAATAATTCATCATATTTCTTTTCATCATATCCATTTTCATGAAGAACTGCTGCTACTGGTAAACGTGGTTTAACTCCATGTTCTTCATCTGGTACACCGACTGTCATTCCGAATACAGGGTATACTTTATCCGGTAAATGAAGCAATTCGCTCACTTCTCTCGGATTATTACGAATTCCACCAATATAGCAAATTCCGTATCCTAATGACTCTGCTGCTAACGCTAAGTTTTGCGCAAAAAGTGAAGCATCTACCGTCGCAACGATAAAGTCTTCCACTCCTTCATGCTTTATTTCTGTACCATGTTTTTCACATGCCATTTCAAGTCGTTTTAAATCTGCACAACAAACAAAAAATGCTGCGCAGTCTTTCACATGGCGATTTCCGGATAGCTCTGCTAGTTTAGCCTTTAGGTCTTGATCTGTTACATATATAACAGAATACGCCTGTACAAAATGTGATGAAGCCGCATGTTGCGCAGCGTGCACCATCTTTTCTACTACATCTTTCGGAATTGCTTCTTCTTTATATTTACGAACTGAAACGTGTTGCTCTATCTTATGTATTATCTCATTCATGAAAATCACTCCTTTTTCTCTTCATAATGAAAAATTAACACATCTTTTTTAATATTCACAACTTATAAGCACAAAAAGAGCAATTCTTTTTTGAAGTGACCCCTAAAAGTTAGACA